>CAZAOL010000021.1:0-15078 GCA_964486785.1 uncultured Oscillospiraceae bacterium | reverse complement strand
AGGGCGTGTCCTTTGTCATGGCGGACATCCCCGGTATCATTGAGGGCGCGGCAGAGGGCGCGGGACTGGGACATGATTTCCTGCGGCACATCGACCGCTGCCGTCTGCTGGTTCATGTGGTGGATGTGTCCGGCAGCGAGGGCAGAGATCCTGTGGAGGATTTCGATACCATCTGCGCCGAATTAAAGGACTATTCCGTTGATTTGAGCGACCGGCCCATGATCGTGGCGGCCAACAAATCCGATCTGCTGATGCCCGAAAGCGACAATTTGCAGCGGCTGCGCCAGCGTGTGCAGGAGGTGGGCTGTGAGCTGTATGAGATCTCCGCGGGCACGACCCAAGGTACGAAAAACCTGATGCGGGTGGTGGCGGAGCGGCTGCGTACACTTCCTCCGGTGACCATTTATGAGCCGGAGTATGTAGAGCCTGTGGTGCAGGCGGGTGACCCCAAGGAGCTGACGATCGAGCATTTGGGCAACACTTGGGTCATCACCGGCACGTGGCTGGAGCGGCTGATTATGGACATCAATTTCGACGACTATGAGTCCAGAAACTATTTCGATGTGCAATTGAGAAAATGCGGCCTGTTTGACCGGCTGGAGGAAATGGGAATCCAAGACGGCGATGTGGTGGACATTTACGATTTTGCCTTTGAATACCAGCGATAAGGATACTCCCGGTGGCATTTGCCGCCGGGAGTATTCTATAAGGACCGTCAAGGACGCCGGTCCCCAAAAACGCTGTCATAGCGAGGTGGGGGATCTCCCGGATTTTTCTTCGCACCGTGCCCTCCCCAAAGGGGAAGGCGTGGAGAACGGATGCCTGATCTTCTAAATTTTCTCTTTGCATTTTTCAACTGTTTATTGTATAATGGGAGCAAACACAGACGGGGTTATTTGCCGTTTTTGATTTTTTGCGGAGGAACGACCATGATCCAGCATTTGAATCCCATGACCTTTCAGCGTTTTGGCACGATTCTGCCGGAGCGTCCGGACAGCACGCTGCCTCAGGGTGACCATGTGCGGCGGCTGAACCTGACTCAGGATCAGCTCCCCATATACCGGACGCTGGGAGATATCTGGCTTTGCGGGCGCAGCTCCATGACGGTGCTGGCTGTCCGGGAGAGGAATGAGGATTTTTGCCATTTTTATTTGGATAAGCCGGTGTCCCTGCGGGAGGGCGTGGAATTTTGCCTTGTGCCGCTTTTGCAGCAGACGGTAGCGGAGATCGCCTACCGCAAAGCCCCGGAGGTGGTGGGGCAGAGCTCGTGGAATTCCGGCTTGCAGGTGGCGCGCCGGCTGCAGGTGGAGAGCCTTTACACCTTTTTCTATCAGGAGAAGGAGCAGGGCTTCATTTTCCCCGGCGAGGCGCATCCTATGCCGGAGCTGACCTATGTGGATCAGGGCAGCCTGCACAGTGTGGTGGACGGACAGGATCTGCTGCTGGAGCAGGGCGATTTTATGGTGTATATGCCCGACCAGTGGCATATGCAGTATGCGGATATGGGGGTCGCGCCCCGCTTTGTTACCGTTTCCTTTGAGCTGAAGGGACAGGATCTGGAGCAGCTTCGGGGACGGAAGGCCAAAGCCCCCCAGCAGGCGGTGACGCTGCTGCAGCAAATGCTGCGGGAGCAGGAATCGCCGGACGCGCTGTCCGGTGATATGATGATCGCCATGCTGAATCAGCTTTTGGTGATTCTGCTGCGGCAGGTGGATGCCCCCTCCGCTAAGCCCAAAAGCTCCAATTCCCTCAATTCCGAGAATGATATTATCCGCCGTGCTCAGCAGTATATTTCCAAGCATATCCGCAAGAAGCTGACGGTACCGCTGGTGGCGGAGCAGGCGGGGGTCAGTGCCAGCTACCTGACGGCACTGTTTCATAAGCAGCTCCAAATATCTCCCGGCGAGTATATCCGGCGTGTCAAGCTGCAGGAAAGTAAGCAGATGATTCGGGAAAACGCCATGACCTTTACGGAAATCGCCGCCGCGCTGCAATATTCTACGGTGCATCATTTTTCCCGGCAGTTTAAGGAGAAATTTGGTATTACACCCTCGGAATATGCCAAATCCGTGCGGTGATCTCAGGGGCGTTTCAGGAGCTGCGGGTATAATGGCAAGGACTGAAGAAGGAAGGACGCTTGAGTATGGATGTATTTCGGCGCAGGGAGCTGAAATTTCTCTTAGATCCCCGGCAGCGGCAGCGGGTTGAGGACGAGCTGGCAAGGCGGATGGTGCCTGACCGGTATGGGCGCAGCACCATTTGCAGCCTGTACTATGATACCGACGATTACCGCCTGATTCGGCACTCGCTGGCGAAGCCGCCATACAAGGAAAAGCTGCGGCTGCGAAGCTACGGACAGATTGCTCCCGGGGACAAGGTGTTTCTGGAAATGAAAAAGAAATATAAGGGCATCGTTTATAAACGCCGGATCAAGGTCACACAGGCGCAAGCCTTCGCCTTTATGGAGCGGGAAGCACCCTTGCCCAAGGACAGTCAGATCGCCCGGGAGCTGGTGTATTTCCGGGATCATTACCCCCAGCTTAGCCCTAAGGTCTGTATTTGCTACGAGCGTCTGGCGTGGGCGGACCCGGAGGGAAAGGGCTTTCGGGTGACCATGGATTGGGATATCCGCTACCGCACCGCGGATCTGGATTTGACACATCCCACCGACGGAGAGCGGCTGCTTGCTCCGGAGCTTTCGCTTTTGGAGGTGAAGGCCTCCGGCGGAATCCCTTTGTGGATGACGGAGCTTTTGAGCCGGGAGGGAATTCACAAACAATCCTTTTCGAAATACGGCAGAGTGTATCAGACGCTGCTGCGGGAAAAACTAAAAGAAAGTCGAGGGCATACCTATGCTTGATTTTACCTTTACCGGTCTTTATGACAGTCTCAACGGCATTACGCTGCAGGTCTTTCTGATCTGCGTGACCGCCGCGCTGGGCTTGGGCGCGATCATCGCGCTGGCCTGCTGCTTCCGCACACCTCATACCGCCGGCTTCGCGGTAACGCTGGCGGTGCTGCCGGCAACGGTGGCGGTGGTTATCATGATGGTCAACGGCAATTTGGGAGCGGGCGTTGCCGTGGCGGGCGCGTTCTCGCTGGTGCGCTTCCGCAGCACGCCGGGAACTGCCAAGGAAATCGGCGGGATCTTCCTCGCCATGGCCACCGGCCTTGCCTGCGGTATGGGTTATCCCGTTTTTGGCGCGGTTTTTGCCTGCATCATGTGCGTTGCCATGCTGGTGTATACTCTGATTGGCTTCGGCGGACGGCGGAACGCTTCTGTGTGCCGGGTGATGAAGATCACTGTGCCGGAGGACTTGGATTATCCTACCGCCTTTGACGATCTGCTGGAAAAGTATACCTCTCAGGCACGGCTGACCCAGGTAAAAACCTCGGATTTGGGCAGCCTGAACCGGCTGACCTACGAGCTGGTGCTGAAAAAGCCCGGTACGGAGAAGGCGATGATCGACGAGCTGCGCTGCCGCAACGGGAATTTGGAAATCAGTATGTCCATACTGGCCACCGACAGCCGGGAAAAGCTGTGATTTGAATAGTTCATTCATCATTCATTATTCATTAGGGTGCGTTGCAAATCTCATTTTGCAACGCGCCCTTTTTTGGGGTGTTATCATGCCTAAAATCAGGCTGTCATTCTGAGCGGAGCCGAAGAATCCTTTCTCCCCGTGTCTTCCCGGAGAGGGGGCGAAGGCGTGCCGGAGGCCGCAGGGGATTGCCGCGCCAGCGGGGCTGGCTCGCAATGACAGCATGATTTGGGAGATCGCTCCGTCGCTTCGCTTCTGGCAATGACAGCGTGGACGGGAAAGTGTGTGCTTGCATCCGAAAAAAATTGCAGAAACACGGGAAAGATTGGAAGCAAACCTTGATTATTGCTTGATGCTGTGTTATAATCGGTGTACGTTGCAGAGGTGTGGCCACAAGTAGGTTTTCCATTCTCTGCCAAGACTGAATACGGTCACGGACCACTACGAAAGGAAGAAAAGCACCATGTGCAAAAAGGCCCGGCAGGTTGTTTCCGCGGTGCTGGCTGTTTTGCTGACGGTGATTTTGGCCTTGCCGCTGCCTGTGGGAGCGGCTGCCAACGCTATGGAGCTGGAGCAGCAGATCGTCCGTACGTACCGGCAAGCCAAGTCGTACTATGGCTGGTCTTCCTTCGACGGTTGGTGCGGTTCGCTGGTGAATGTGCAGCTCTATCTTTTGGGCATCACCACCAACGTCATGGGCAACAACGGCAACGAGGAATTTGACGCCTTTTACGGCAGCAGCGTGTCCAGCGGAGGCTATGCGATTCATGCCTACCCCGCCAAGACCCATTCGCTTTTGCAGGCACTTAACGAGATTACCGAAAACGGCACGAAGGATGTATACAATATTTTGGTGGGCTTTCAGCAGACCAAATCCAGTCTGGGCACGCGCTACGGCCATGCCTGCGTGATCCACGGGATCATAGACGGAATGGTTTATTATGTGGAAAGCTATGATTTGACGATCAACGGCAGATACTATCCTGAGGGCACGCCTATTGTCTGCTCTATTGAGGATTTTGCCAGCTATTACGCCGCGACTACGGTGGTTTTTGACGGTGTTATTCATTTTGCGGAGCGTGGCTACAGCGACCTTTGCCGCAGCTATCCGTCCCGGCTTTCCGTCAGTGCCACAGGCGGCGTGATTCGCACACAGCCCTGTGACGCCGGCGTGGATGCCAGCTCCAAGCGTGTACGAAGCTTGGTTTCCGGTGAAACCTTGACGGTCACCGGGCTATATCTTAACACTCAGGGGGAATACTGGTATCAGATCGGTAAGGAAGGCTATGTGCGTGCCGACCAGACCCAATTCCGTGAGCTGCTTTTTGACGATTTAGCCATCTCCGCCCCCGCCGCGCCTACGGTTCTGCGGCAGGGCAGGGGCTATCAGGTGGAGGGTGTCATCACCGCCGCCAGCAATTCCATCTACACCGTCCGTACGCAGGTCTACCGGCTGGACGGGGATACCGAGGAGCAGGTAATCAACGCGGTGGAAACCGTAGAAAGCAAGGTCTACGACCTCTCCGGAAGCACCATCTCCAAGGATCTGACCTTCCGAAAGCTGCCGGTGGGACACTACCGCTATGATGTGGCGGTGATCGTCAACGACCACTATGTGCAAGGCTCCCGGATTCAAGTGGGCTGGGAGACGGTGTCGCTGTGGTCCTCGGAATTTCAGGTAGTTCAGAATACCAGCGATTTCAACATTCTCAGCTTTGACGCCTGCGGCGGAACGGCTACCCTGGATCAGACCACGGTGGCGGCGGGGACGCCGTTGGAGACGCTGCCTTTTCCGGAGCGGGAAGGCTTTGTGTTTTTAGGCTGGTATACTCAGGAGCAGGACGGTGACCGGATAGAAGCCGGGACGGTGCTCCAGGAGGATATGACCCTTTATGCCCGCTGGATCGGGGAGGATGCGCTTTATGACGCATGGTACGACCGGGGGCAATGTATTTATTACTATTCCGATGGCCTGACCACCATGGGCTGTATCCGGGTGGATGGCTTTTTATACTATTTCAGTGCGATGGACACCCCGGGACAAGACCGTGTTATGTGGACGGCGGCCGGGGCGGTAGCTGAGCAAGGAGGATCGTAATGGAACGGTCACAGGAGCATCTGAACGACACGCAGAAATATATTCTGCATGTTTTGCAGGAGGTCGTCCGTGTGCTGGACGAGCTGCAGGTGCCTTATTATATGCAGGGCGGCACGATGCTGGGAGCGATCCGGCATAAGGGCTTCATCCCCTGGGACGATGACGTAGATCTGGGTATCCCCCGGGCGGAGTACGACCGGCTGCTGAAGCAGGTGTCGGCGCGTCTGCCGGAGCATCTGGAGCTTCGCACCTATGACGATGAAACGGATCATCACTACTATTTTGCCCGCATTGTAGATACCCGTTACCAGATCCGCCGCATGGGATCTTTGGAGCATCGGCTGGAAAATATTTGGGTGGATCTGTTCCCGCTGGACGGTATGCCCAACGGCGCGTTGGCACGGCAGTGGCACAAGCTGCGGCTGCTGGCCACCCGGCTGAAATACCACCTTTCCTGCTTTGAAAAGGTAAATATCAAACGCCCCGGCAGACCCTTGGTGGAGCGGATCATTATCAAGATCGCCATGGTTACCCGGGTGGGAAAGTGGTTCAATACCCGCAAGCAGCTTGACAAGCTGGATTACCTGCTGAAAAAATATCCTCCGGAGCGGTCGGATTACCTGGTGAACTTCACCGGACAGACCTCTTACCGGTTCAATGAGATGTTCAAGAAGGAAGTCTACGGACAAAGGACCGAGTATCCCTTCGAGGAGTTCCGGCTGGTTGGCCCGGAGAAGTATGATGCTTATCTTCGCTCCCTTTACGGAGATTATATGACCCCGCCCAAGGAATGTGACCGCAACGCCCACGTTTCTGAGCTGGTGCCGATTCAGGAAGGGGGAGAGTAAATTGCGTCTGCAAGACATCGCGAAGCACGGCGGAGATGATGCCATTGGTCTGACCGTGCTGTCTGACAGTCAGTTGGAAAAGCTCCACGGTGTCCTTTTGGAGATTTTGGATGATATTATCGCGATCTGTCAGGAAAACAACTTGAAATTCATCCTCATTGGCGGCAGTGCCATCGGTGCGCTCCGTTCCAGCGGGATCATCCCGTGGGACGATGACATCGACATCGCCATGCCCCGTAAGGATTTTGAACGCTTTTGCCGGGTGGTGCGGGAGAAGTATCCCCGGAAGTATTCCATGCTCCATCCTCAGGATAAAAACAATTACGGCCGGGTGATCCCTAAGATCCGCCTGAAGGGAACGGAGTACCGTACCATTCTAGAGCAGGATCTGGACGAGTGCGGTGTGTTTATCGATATCTATACCGTCGAAAATCTGCCCGATAACGCTATTGCCCGGTATTTTCAGGGCTTCATGTCCATGGGGCTGGGCTTCGCGCTGGCCTGCCGCCGGCTGTACCGGGGCAGGAAATGGTTCCGCCAGCTTACCGGCGGCGTGTCCTTCTATGTCAAGTGCGCCATCGGCTTCTGCCTGAGCTGGGCAAGCTATGAAAGCTGGGCACGGTGGGCGGACTACTGGAACAGCCGCTGCAAGGACGAAAATTCCAAATTCGTTTCCATCCCCGCGGACTGCCGCCATTATTTCGGCGAGCAGCAGCGGCGGGAGGTGCTCTGCGAAACCTCTGAGGTAGCCTTTGACGGCAGAGTGTGCTATGTCCCCAAGGAGGCGGATGCCTACCTGCGGGATATTTACGGAGATTATATGCAGATTCCTCCTGTGGAAAAGCAGGAGCGAAACTGTTACCTGACCTATGATTTGGGAGACCGCTGAACTTCCAAGAAAAGAGGGAAAAAGATGATTAACTTTACAGTTGGCCCGGTGCAGTCCAGTCAGGAGGTTCGGGCCATCGGTGGGGAGCACGTTCCTTACTTCCGCACCAACGAATTTTCAAAAATCATGCTGGAAAATGAGCAAAGGCTGCTGCGCTTCGCCAAAGCACCGGAGGGCAGCCGCGGGGTGTTTCTGACCGGCTCCGGCACTGCCTCCATGGAGGCGGTGGTGATGAATGTGTTCACCCCGGCGGACAAGGTGCTGCTGATCAACGGCGGCAGCTTCGGTCAGCGTTTTCATGAGCTGTGCCAGATCCATCAGATCCCCTTTGAGGAGATCCGGCTGGATACGGGCAAGGCGTTGAAGCCGGAGCATCTTGCGCCCCATGAGGGCAAGGGCTTCACCGGTTTCTTGGTGAACATCCACGAAACCTCCACCGGCGTGCGCTACGACCCTGAGCTGATAGCGGATTTTTGCCGCCGCAACGGACTGTTTTTGGTGGTGGATGCCATCAGCTCCTTCCTCGCGGACGAATTCCGCATGGCGGATTGGGGCGTGGATGTGATGATCACCGGGTCGCAAAAGGCTTTGGCCTGTCCTCCCGGTGTGTCTGTGATCGCGCTGTCCCCCAAGGCGGTGGAGCGGATCGAAAACAATACCGTCCGTTCGATGTATTTTGATTTAAAGAGCGCGCTGAGCAACGGCGTCCGGGGGCAGACCCCCTTTACCCCGGCGGTGGGTACGCTTTTGCAGATCCATGCCCGTCTGGCTTCCATGGAGAAGCAGGGGGGTGTGGAGAAGGAAACGGAGAAGATTGCCGCCTTGGCGGAATACTTCCGTGACCAGATCCGTGATCTGCCCTTGGACATCTGCTCCGAATCCATGTCCAACGCGGTCACACCTCTGATGACCCGCAATTGCTCGGCTTACGATGTGTTTACCGCGTTGAAGGACGAGTACGGCATTTGGATCTGCCCCAACGGCGGTGAATACAAGGATAAGATCTTCCGGGTGGGGCACATCGGTGAGCTGACCGTGGAGGATTACCGTACGCTTTTGGACGCACTGCGTGATCTGGTTCGCAGGGGCATCCTGAAATAAGAGCCTGACTGCCGTTTTTTCGGCGGAACAAGGACAGACAAAGAGGGTCATGTAATGAAAAAAGTCATCACATACGGCACCTACGACCTGCTGCACCACGGTCATGTGGCTCTTTTAAAGCGGGCAAAGGCCTTGGGCGACTATCTGATCGTGGGCGTGACTGCCGACGGCTTCGACAAGGAGCGGGGCAAGCTCAATGTGAGCCAGTCCCTTGCCGAGCGCATCGAAAATGTGAGAAAGACCGGAATCGCTGACCAGATCATTGTTGAGGAGTATGAGGGTCAGAAGATTTCCGATATTCAGAAATACGGCGTAGATATTTTCACCGTCGGCTCGGACTGGGTGGGAAAATTCGACTATTTGGGAGAATACTGTCAGGTGGTCTATTTGCCCCGCACCCGGGGAATCAGCTCCACGGAGCTGCGTGCCAATGCCGCGCCGGTGAAGAAGCTGGGCGTCCTCGGGGTGGACAGCGTGGCGGAGCGTTTCATCGCGGCCACCAAGGCGGTTTCCGGACTGGTGGTTGCCGGCGTTTATGAAACGGATCAGCAAAAGCTGTCCAAATTCTGCCGCGGCAAGGGAAGTCTGGAGAAATACGAAACCGAAGCGGCGGTGTATGAGGCCTGCGACGCGGTGCTGATCAATACCACGCCGGATAAGCATTATGAGCAGATCTTAGCCGCCATTGACGCGGGCTGTCATGTGTTCTGCACGCCGCCCATGTTCCTGACTGTGGCGCAGGCGGAGGAGTGCTACCGCCGGGCGGACGAGGCCGGTGTGGTGCTGTTTGAGGGCATGAAGACCCTGTATTTCCCTGCCTTTGAGCATATGCTGCTGCTGGTGAAAAGCGGCGTGATCGGAGCGGTGAAGGACATTGATGTGTCCTGCAGCCAGATCCCCGATGGCATGGAGCAGGTGTCCACCAATAAATATATGGGCAGCCTTTACGACTGGGGCTCTGTGGCGTTGCTGCCGATCATCAAGATCTATGAGTCCGCCTGTGAGTCCTGTGAGCTGGTGAATTTCCAAAAGGATGGCTTCAGCTACTTCACCCGTGGCTTCCTGCGCTATCAAAACACCACTGCCTCCATTCGTGTGGGCAAGGGCATGAAGGTGGAGGGAGAGCTGGTGATCGCCGGCACAAAGGGCTATATCTATGTGCCCGCGCCATGGTGGCGGACGGATTATTTCGAGGTTCGTTCCGAGGACCTGCGGAATGTGAAGAAGTATTACTTCAGCTATGAGGGTACCGGCTTCCGGTATATGATCTACAATTTCCTCTATACGGTCAATTCGCCGGACCGGCGTGCCATTCAGCACACCCGCAAGGAAGTGCTGCGTACCACCGCTGTGCTGGAAAAATTCCATAAGGGCGAATATACCCTGATCGAGATGTAATGGGAGGGCAAGGCGTGGATACACCCAAGCTACTTTCGCTGCGGGAAATGCAGCAGGTTTATATGGAGCTGCTGGAGGAGTTTCACGGCCTGTGTCAGCACCACGGTCTGCGCTACGATCTGGCGGGCGGCTCTTTGCTGGGCGCGGTTCGTCACGGCGGCTTTATTCCGTGGGATAACGATATTGATGTCTGTATGCCCCGCCCGGATTATGAGCGGCTGCTGGCATTGCGTATGGAAGGAAAGCTGGCACTGCCGGAGAAGCGGGATGTGATCTGCGACCGGGACGACGGCTTTGCTCGGCATTTCGGACGCTACATTCGCCATGATGTGAAGCGTGTGGCGGATATGGCAGAGGATTCGGACTGCCCCTATATCGGCATGGATATTTTCCCTGTAGACGGCTTGCCGGAGGGGAAAATGGCATTCAAGTGGCAGTGCTGGCAGATTCGCCAGCTTCGCCGCTTCCTGCTGACCAGCGTGGAAAAGCCCAATACCAGCCGCCGGGGCGCGTTGGCTGCCAAAATCAAAAATTTGTACCGCCCGATTTTGAAAAAAATCGGCCCGTTCCGGATCGCGCGCCAACTGGATAAGGTGTGCAGCCGGGTGGATTTTGAAAAAGCAAACTATGTGGGTGCCATTACCGGAATGTACGGAAGCCGGGAAAAATGGCGCAAGGAGGATATGCTGCCTCAGACCCGGCTGGATTTTCAGGGACTGCAGGCCTGCGCCTTCCAAAACTACGATATTTATTTGACCAATTTGTATGGCGACTACCTGAAGCTGCCCCCGGAGGATAAGCAGATCCCCCATTGTGACAGCGGCTACCGGGTATAAAGGAGACAGAAATATGAATGTAGCATTGCTCACCGCCGCCGGCAGCGGCACTCGGATGCATCAGGACATTCCCAAGCAGTTTATCCATGTGGATAACAAGCCGGTAATCATCTACACCTTGGAGGCGTTTCAAAACCACCCCAGCATCGACGCGATCGTGGTGGTTACGCTGGAATCGTGGAGCGCGGTGCTGTGGGCTTACGCCAAGCAGTTCAATATTACCAAGCTCAAATGGGTGGTCCCCGGCGGTGAAACCGGGCAGGCATCCATCCGCAACGGCCTTGAGGCTCTGCGGCAGGAGCTTTCCGATGAGGATGTGGTGCTGGTGCATGACGGCAACCGTCCGTTGGTATCCAGCGAGATCATTTCCGACAGTCTTGCCACCTTCTCCCGTTACGGCTCTGCCGTGGCGGCGATCCCCTGCACAGAGGTGGTGTTTGAAACCGAGGATGGCATATCCTCCTGCGTATCTACCGAGCGGGAAAAGCTGCGCCGTACTCAGACCCCCCATACCTATAAGATCGGCGAACTGTATCAGGCGCATTTGGAGGCGGTGGAGAAGGGGATCACCAATACCGCCGCGTCCTGTATGCTGATGAAGGAGCTGGGCCGCCCCACTTATTTCTCCAAGGGCTCTGAGGAGAATCTGAAGATCACCACGCTGGACGATCTGAAGATTTTCAAGGCACTGCTGTATATGACCCAGGATAGCTGGATTAAGAAGTAAACCCACGCAAGGAGGGCTTGCCGTGAAATATACCCAACGCTATCTCAGCGATTTGCTGGAGATCCGGCAGTCTGTACCTCAGCTTTCCCGTTTGGCGGGAAGCAGGATCCTGATTACCGGCGCGGGGGGACTGATTTGCTCCGCTTTTGTGGATTTTCTCATGAGTTTGGATATGGACATTCAGGTTTATGCCGCCGGACGGAATGTGGAAAAGCTGCAAGCCCGCTTTGCCTACTGGGCAGACCGGGAGAATCTGCATTATGTAAACTACGATGCCTTGCGCCCCTTTGCCTTTTCCGGCGAGCTGGACTACCTGATCCATGGCGCAAGCAATGCCGACCCCAAGGCCTACAGTACCCAGCCGGTGCAGACCATGCTGGCTAACCTGACGGGGATGAATGAGATCCTCCGCTGGGCTTCTGAAAATCCGGTAAAGCGGGTGCTGTATGTGTCCTCCAGCGAGGTCTACGGCAGGAAAGAGGGACAGCAGCCCTATGGAGAGCAGGAGTACGGCTTTGTGGATATTGGAAATCCCCGAGCCTGCTATCCCAGCTCCAAGCGGGCGGCGGAGACCCTGTGCGCCGCCTACGGCCAGCAGTACGGCGTGGATACGGTAATCGTCCGTCCGGGTCATGTATACGGCCCCACCGCCACCCCCGGCGACAGCCGTGCCTCCTCCCAGTTCCCCCGGGATGTGCTGGCGGGTAAGGACATTGTAATGAAAAGCCCGGGAACGCAGCTTCGTTCCTACTGCTATGTATTAGACTGTGTATCCGCCATGGCGTCTGTGCTGCTGGCAGGACAGTCCGGCAAGGCGTATAACATCTCCAACCGGGACAGCGTGGTGACCATCCGTCAGATGGCGGAGGCCTTTGCCCAAGCCGGTGGAAAGAGGATCGTCTTTGAAAACCCCTCCGATATGGAGAAGAAAAGCTACAATTTGATGGATAATTCCGCTTTGGACGCGACCGCTCTGGAGGCTTTGGGCTGGAAAGGGCTGTTTGATCTGCGGCGTGGCGCGCAGGCTACGCTGGATGCGATGCAATAAAGGTGTGTTGAACCATGGATTACTATATCCGTATCAAGCCCGCGAAACGGGAAACCGCCGGGTTTAAGGCCCCGGATGATGTGAACCGAATCTGTCAGAGGCTGGGGATGAAAAATATTGATTTTCCCCGGTTTCCCAATCACTATTCCAAGCTGCGTAAGCGGCTGTGGCTGTATACCGCTGTGCCGGCCCATTGGCTGGGGCTGCTGCTTCGGGTCAAGCGTGGGAGCGTGATATTTTTCCAGCATCCCATGTATGCCAATAAGCTGATTCCGCCTATGGTGAAGCTGGTTCGCCGGGTGAAAAAGTGCCGTTTTGTGGCACTGATCCACGATTTGGAATCCCTGCGGAAGGGAATTGGCGGCGTGGTGAGCTACGACCAAAAGCGGGAGGAATACAGCGATACGGTGATGCTGGATTGCTTCGACCGGATCATTTGCCACAATGCGTCCATGGCGCGCTATATGGTCAGCCGGGGCTTCGCGCCTGAGAAGCTGATCGAGCTGGGGCTGTTTGATTATTTATGCCCGGATAATGAAAAAACGCCCACCCTTGGAGCGACTCCTCAGGTGGTGGTGGCCGGAAATTTGGCACCTACCAAGTCCGGCTATGTGTATGATATGAATTTGACAGGCTGCCTGCTGGATTTGTACGGTATCAATTTCCAGCCGGACGCTCTGTCCGATAGGGAAAACGTTCGCTACAACGGCGCGTTCCATCCCGATGAGCTGCCCGGCGCGTTGTCCGGAAGCTTCGGCTTGGTGTGGGATGGGCCGGTGAGCAGCACCTGCGCGGGAAACACCGGTGAGTATTTGAAATATAACAATCCCCATAAGGTCTCGCTTTATTTGGCGGCAAACCTGCCGGTGATCATATGGAGTCAGGCCGCGCTGGCGGGAGTCATTCAGGAGCAGGGGCTGGGTATCGCGGTGGATTCGCTGGATCAGATTCCCCAGCGGATACAGAGCATCACCCCGGAGCAATACCGGCAGATGTGCGAAAATGTCCGCTGCGTAGGACAAAAGCTGCGGGAAGGCCGGTTTTTCCAAACCGCCGCCCGGAAGGCAATGGATGCTTTGAAAAAAACAAATTAGTGACGGATGTCAGAAAGGTAGATGCAGGAAGTGAAAGAGAAAAGCGGTACTGTCAAGGATACGTTCCTGCGCCGGCTGGATCAGCAGACGCGGGGGGATAGCCTGTATTTTGTGTCCTTGGGACTTTTTCTGGTTACCTCCATACTCATAGCCTCTTTCTTCTACCGCTATTTTGAGGGTAAGCCTTGTATGTGGCTACAGATCATCTGTATGCTGCTGCTGGTGGGGTACGAATACCGCAACGGCTTTTTGCGCGCGCAGCAATGGGGCGCGGGTCTGGTGCTGGTGATTCTGACGTTGATTTCCCTTCGCACCGCCCAAGGCAGTATAACCCGCATGGTACCTATGATGTTCCCTTACATCTATTGCGCCCGTCGGATCCCCTTCCCGAAAATCGTGCGTTTTACGCTGAAATGCTGCATTATCACGGTAGCGATCGTGGTGTTGAGCAGCTATTTGGGGCTGATCGACAATGTGGTCATGCTGAAATCCGGACGGGTTCGGGAGTTCTTGGGCTTCCGCTACGCGCTGTATCTGCCGGGGATCCTGCTGAATATGACGCTGCTGTGGATCTATCTGAAGAAGGACAAAATCAATCTTCTGGGCGCGGCGGTTTGGGGTCTGCTGAATTGGGGCGTGTACTATCTGACCGATTCCCGTTCCTCCTTCGTGATCGCGGAGGTGATGCTGGTAGTCGCGCTGTTGATGAAGTGGATGCCTAAGCTGGTGGAGAAGCTGCGGCCGCTGTGGGCACTGACAATTCCCGCCTTCGCCGTTGGCGGTGCGGCATCCGTGCTCATGACGGAGTTCTATGACGGAACCGTTTCATGGATGCGAAAGCTCAACAGCGCGTTGAGCGGACGGCTGAATTTGGGTCAGCGGTCGCTGGAAAAATACGGCGTGACCATGTTTGGCGAAGACATTGAATGGGTGGGCAACGGCTTGGATTCTGCCGGAAACTCCATGGAGGCCGCCTACGACTATGTGGACTGCCTGTATTTGAAAATTTTGCAGCGGTACGGCGTGGTGTTTTGGGTGTTGCTGCTGCTTCTGCTGACATGGGCTATGTACCGGCTGTGGAAGCGTCGGGAATATCATGTGTTGTTTATCAGTACGCTGGTGGCACTGCACTGCGTGCTGGACGATTTGTCCTTTGCGCTGCACTATAATACCTTCTGGATTGCCATGGGTCTGGCAATCATCGCCCCGAAGATGCTGGATTGGGACGGAGAAACCAACCGTCTGCGAATACCAAAACCAAAGCCGGAAAAAACCGCTGAAACGGAATAATGCCATAATAAAACGCTCCTGCCGGAATTCGGCGGGAGCGTTTTGCGCGACGCGGGTCTATAAGCCGGGTTCTGTCTTGACAGCCATCTATCTAGACGCAGGATCGCTCCTGCGTTCAAGCCGCCTCCTCGGGACGGTCGAGCAGACCTTGCGTCCCTCCACGGCGTTGCTCCGGGATAGAGTTTACATCGTAAAACCTGTGTTTCC
>CAZAOL010000020.1:0-15419 GCA_964486785.1 uncultured Oscillospiraceae bacterium | reverse complement strand
GCCACATAGTGACTGGCAGGATAGATCGCCACATGATCCACATACCGCTCCACCATGCCGGATACCGGGTTGATTTCCGAGATGCGGTCCACCTCGTCCCCGAAAAACTCCACCCGAATGGCCTTTCCCGACCAATAGGCGGGGTAGATTTCCAGCGTGTCTCCCCGAAGGCGAAAGCGGTTTCTCACCAAATCCAAATCATTTCGCTCGTAACGGATTTCAGCCAGCTTGCGTAGGATATCATCCAGAGGCCGCTCCTGTCCCACACGCAGGGAAATCACCATGCTTTTATAGTCAATGGGGTCACCCAAGCCGTACAGGCAGCTCACCGAGGATACTACGATTATATCCCTGCGCTCAAACAGCGCGGAGGTTGCGGAGTGCCGCAGCCGGTCGATTTCCTCGTTTACCGAAGCGTCCTTTTCGATATAGGTATCCGTATGGGCGATATACGCCTCCGGCTGGTAGTAATCGTAGTAGCTAATAAAATACTCCACCGCGTTATTTGGAAAAAACTCCCGAAATTCGGAGCATAGCTGGGCTGCCAAGGTCTTATTATGCGCCAGCACCAAAGTCGGACGGTTGATTTTCTCGATCACGGAGGCCATGGTGAAGGTCTTTCCCGAGCCGGTCACACCCAGCAGGGTCTGCTCCCGCAGTCCCCAGTTGATGCCATTGACCAAATTCTCAATAGCCGCCGGCTGATCGCCGGAGGGCTTGTAGTCGGATACCAGCTCAAATCGATCCATTTTGTCCTCCTATCTCGTCATCGCATATTCGCCGGGACGAAAATACCCCGACTGGAGCATGGACGTAAAATCTCCATCGGCAATCACCAAATGATCCGCCAGCCGGATCTCCACAGCCTCCAGCGCGGCGGCTACCCGCCGGGTAGTCAGAATGTCCTCATGTGAGGGAATCGCCACGCCACCGGGGTGATTGTGTGCCAGCACCACCGAGGTGGCATTGGCAGCCAACGCCACCTCCACCAATCTGCGAACCGGAACACCGGCGGAATTGACACTTCCCTCCCCTACCTTTTGGCAGCACAGGGGCTTACACTTTGCGTCCAGACACAAAAGATAAACCGTCTCATTGATTTGTCCCTCAAAATACCCCAGCAGATACTGCCCGCAGGCCTCCGTGGTTTGCAGGAAGGTACTGCCCCGCTTACTGCGGTCTACAGAATAGTAGCGGGTCACTGCCGGCAGCAGCTTCAGAAACATGGCAGTGTTTTCTCCCACGCCTTCCACCCGCCTGAGCTCCTCCACAGAGGTGTCCAGCACCTGAGAAAGGCTGCCGAAGCATTCCAGCAGCCTATGTGCCAGCGCATTGGTGTCTTTCCGTGGCACACAATGAAACAGCAGCAGCTCTAAAACCTGCACATCTGTAAAGTTATCCAGTCCTTCATCCATGAAACGCTGGCGAAGACGCTTTCTGTGTCCATCATGAATGGAAGAATTCAACATATTTGTCACCTCAAAATCGGACTTTCTCTTGCATTTCCACAAAATGGGGGTTAAAATAAAGTTGCGCAGAAAATTCGACAGTATCCCCCAGAGGAATTCACGGTTTTCTGCACATGATATACCACAAGGAGGTTTGTCATGGAAAAGAATAAAGATATGCCCGTGCTGCTTGGGCTTTTGCCTCAGCCGGCCTTCTGCGTCCGTGACGGTGTGGTATGCCATTGCAATCACGGTGCAACCGCCCTGTTCATTCAACCCGGCACTCCTGTGGATGGGCTTTTGGGGAAGGCCGCCGAGGAGTATGCTTTGCTTCAGGACGGTTCCATGTATCTGACGCTGCGTTTGGGCGAGCAAGCTGCCGCCGCAACGGTCACACGGTCTGAAGGTTATGACCTGTTCGTGCTGGACACCGACCCAGCCAGAGATGAAATTAAGGCAATGGCTCTAAGCGCGATACATTTCCGCGAGCCCCTGTCTAACATTGAAGCCCTTTTGCGCTATGCGCTGCCGTCCCCGGACGAGAGCGGCAAGCAATACGCGGCAAAGCTGGAGCATCAGTTAAACCAGCTTCGGCGCATGGTTTGCAATATGACCGATGCCTCCCGCTATGCCGCGGAAACACAGCCAGCCAAAGTCTGGATGAATTTAGACGCGGTAGTGGCAGAGGTGGTAGAGAAGGTGCAGACCCTGTCCGCCGGAATGGGACTGACCCTGCGCTGCAAGCTGCCCTCCGGCCCTCTGCCTGCCCCCATTGACCGGGAGCGGCTGGAGCGTGCCATCTACAACCTGATTTCCAACGCCATGAAAGTCACCAAGCCCGGCGGTACCATCGACATCACCCTGACCCATCGGGGCGACCGGGCTTATCTCACCATTCGGGACTACGGCCCCGGGATCCCGGATTCCCAACTGGGCAGCGTATTTACCCGGTTTACCCGGCAGCCCGGCTTAGAGAATTCCTCTCAGGGCATCGGATTGGGACTTTCTCTGGTCTGTCTGGCTGCCGTTGCCCACGGCGGTACGGTTCTTTTGGACCGCCCCAAGGACGGCGGCGCAAGATTTACCGTAAGCATTTCCCTGCGCCCTGAACCAAACTCCGATACGCTCCTGCGGACTGCGCCCCCGGCCTATGACTATGCCGGCGAGCAGGATCACGCACTGCAGGAGCTGTCCGATGTGCTCCCTCCGGAAGTCTATCTACCCTGATTCCCAGCCCCCTCAAGGAGCAATGTCATTAAGTCTAGGATGTCATTGCGAGCACCGAAGGTGCGTGGCAATCCGTAATGCCCTTTTAGAACGGATTCTCACGCCTGCTGACGCAGGCTCAGAATCACAAGGGCTTTCTTAACCTAATGACATTGCCTCAAGGAGGGGGCTTTTTTTCATAAATACCGCTTCAAATACTGTCCTGTATAGCTTTCTTCGCAGGCTGCCACCTGCTCCGGCGTACCGGCAGCAACCACATGGCCGCCCTGATCTCCGCCCTCAGGGCCAAGATCGATGATATAGTCCGCGGTTTTGATCACATCCAAATTGTGCTCGATGACCAGCACAGTATTACCGGCCTCCACAAGCTGCTGCAAAACCTCGATCAGCTTATGCACATCCGCGGCATGAAGTCCGGTAGTAGGCTCGTCCAGCACATAAATCGTCCGTCCGGTGGATACTCTTGCCAGCTCCGTGGCCAGCTTCACCCGCTGGGCTTCGCCGCCGGACAGCGTGGTGCTGGACTGTCCCAGCTTCACATAGCCCAGCCCCACCTCCACCAGTGTCTGTACCTTCCGGCGGATTTTCGGCAGGTTTTCAAAAAAGGCCAACGCTTCCTCAGCGGTCATTTCCAGCACCTGAGAAATATTCTTTCCCTTGTACTGCACCTCCAAGGTTTCCCGGTTGTACCGTGCGCCCCGGCATACCTCACAAGGAACATACACATCCGCTAAGAAGTGCATCTCGATTTTCACCAAGCCGTCACCGGCACAGGCTTCGCAGCGACCGCCCTTCACATTGAAGGAGAACCGCCCCGGCCCGTAGCCCCGAACCTTGGCGTCATTGGTAGAGGCAAACAGGTCGCGAATGTCGTTGAACAGCCCGGTATAGGTGGCAGGATTGGAACGGGGGGTGCGCCCAATGGGGCTTTGGTCAATGTCGATCACCTTGTCCAGCAGCTCCATGCCCTCCACACAGCGGCACGCGCCGGGACGGGTGCGGGCGTGATTCAGCTTGCCAAGCAAGGTCTTATTCAGCACTTCCTCCACCAGGCTGGACTTGCCGGAGCCGGATACACCGGTGACGCAGGTCAGCGTCCCCAAGGGGATGGACACGTCAATATCCTTCAAATTATTCTCCGATGCGCCCCGAACGGTCAGGAAGCCGCCATTTCCGGATCTTCTGACGGAGGGCACGGGGATTTTTTTCGCGCCGGACAGATACTGCCCCGTGATGGATTCCGGCTGTGCCATGATTTCCTCCAGCGTACCGGCGGCTACGATCTCACCGCCCCGGCTGCCTGCCCCCGGTCCAACGTCCACCACAAAATCCGCCGCCCGCATGGTATCCTCATCATGCTCCACTACGATTAGGGTATTACCCAAATCCCGCAGGCTTCGCAGCGTTCCCAGCAGCTTATCATTGTCCCGCTGGTGCAGTCCGATGGACGGCTCATCCAAAATATACAGCACGCCCATGAGAGACGAGCCAATCTGTGTCGCCAGCCGGATCCGCTGGCTTTCTCCGCCGGAGAGCGTACCCGCTGCCCGGGAGAGCGTCAGATAGCTCAGCCCCACATCCGTTAAAAATTGCAGCCGGGAACGGATTTCCCGCAGGATTTGTTCCGCAACGATTGCCATATTCCCGTCCAAATGCAGATTGTCTACAAAGGCAAGCTCTTCCCGGATGCTCATGCGGCAGAAATCCATGATTCCCATTCCCCCCACCGTCACTGCCCGGGCAATATCGGAAAGCCGGTCGCCGTGGCAATGGGGACAGGGCGCGCTGGACATACATTCCTCCAGCTCCTTCCGGGCAGCATCGGACTGAGTTTCCTTGTAGCGGCGGCTGATGTTGTTGAGAATCCCCTCAAAGGGCTGCTCCAGCACACCCATACCGTTGCCCCGGTTGTAGGTCATGTGGAGCTTTTCGCCCTTAGTGCCGTTAAAAATCACATCCAACGCCTCCGGCGAAAGCTCCTTCACCGGCACGGTCAGGGAAAAGCGGTATTTCTGCGCCAACGCCTCAAAATACATACGGAAAATTGAGTCCGTCCTTGCGCTGCTCCAGCCGGAAACCTGAATCGCTCCGTCAAAGATGGATTTATCCTTGTCGGGAATCACCAAATCCGGGTCTGCCACCAGCCGGAAGCCCAAGCCCGTACAGCTTGGACACGCGCCCGCCGGGTTATTGAAGGAAAACATCCTCGGCTCCAGCTCTGTCAAGCTGATTCCGCAATCCTCGCAGGCGTAGTTCTGAGAAAAGCTCAGCTCCTCCTTGGTATCCGGAAGCTGGATAGTCACCAGTCCACCGGAATGGGCGCAGGCCGTTTCAATGGAGTCGGTCAGGCGGCGACGCTGCCCTTGACGAATCACCAAACGGTCCACCACCAGCTCAACGGTGTGTTTTTTATTCTTCTCAAGAGGGATCTCCTCATTCAGCTCATAAAGAATCCCATCCACACGCACACGGGCAAAGCCGCTTTTCCGGGCATCCTCAAACACCTTCTGATGCTCGCCCTTTTTTCCCCGAATCACCGGGGAGAGGATGATGAAGCGTGTTCCCTCCCCCAGTGCCTCCACCCGATCCACAATCTGATCGATGGTCTGGCGGCGGATTTCCCGACCGCATTTTGGACAATGAGGAATTCCTGCCCTTGCCCATAGCAAGCGCAGATAATCATAGATTTCCGTCACCGTACCCACGGTGGAGCGTGGATTCTTAGAGGTGGTTTTCTGGTCAATGGAGATTGCCGGAGAAAGACCCTCAATGGCATCCACATCCGGCTTGTCCATCTGTCCCAAAAACTGCCGGGCATAGGAGCTAAGGCTCTCCACATACCGCCTCTGCCCCTCGGCATAGATGGTGTCGAAAGCCAAGCTGGACTTGCCCGAGCCGGAAAGTCCGGTGAATACCACCAATTTATCTCTCGGAATCGTCAAATCCACATTTTTTAAATTATTTTCCCGCGCGCCCTTGATGCGGATGCTATCGTTCATTTCCCCCACCTGCCACTGCAAAATTCTATCACTATATTATACCACGGTTGCCGCCGGCGCACAAGAGGAAATTTTCAAACATTCTTTTGAAAAAATACCTGCCGCTTGCGCGGCAGGTATCATGCTTATATCTGATTCATAACCTCGCGTTGATACTTGGCAATACCTTTGGCGAGAATGTCCATAGCACGCTCCAGATCCTCCTGCTTCAGCACATAGGCGATTCGCACCTCATTGATGCCTTTGCCGGGGGTTTCATAGAAGGGCGCGCCGGGAGCGAACATAACGGTATCCCCGTTGTCATCGAATTTTTCCAACAGCCATTGCTGGAACTTATCGGAATCGTCCACCGGCAGGCTCGCCATCACATAGAACGCGCCCATAGGCTCTTCCACCATCACGCCGGGGATATTCCGCAGCCGGGACACCACCGTATCTCTCCGCTTCTGATACTCCGCCTTGCAATCACGGAAGAAGTCCTGATCTACATTGTAAAGGGCCGCCGCCCCCAACTGGTCGATGGTTGCCACCGCCAGACGGGACTGGCAGAACTTCAGCAATGCCGCCTGTAGCTCCTTGTTCTTGGTGACCACGCAGCCCACCCGCGCGCCGCAGGCGGAGAACCGCTTGGAAACGGAATCGATGATCACCAAATTCTCATCAATGTCATGAAACTGTGCCATCGTAGGTACACCGAACTTATCGTCATAGCAGAACTCCCGGTACACCTCGTCGCAAATCAGGAACAAATCATGCTTCTTGGCGATATCCGCGATCATCCGCATCTCATCCCGGTCGATCACCACACCGGTAGGGTTGCCGGGATTGGTGATCATAATGGCACGTGTATTCTTGGTAATCAGGCTTTCGATCCGTTCCCGCTTGGCGTAGCGGTAGCCCTCCTCCGGGCTGGTGGGCAGCGCACGGATAACACCGCCTGCGGCATGTACGAAGGTGGTGTAGTTAGGATAATAAGGCTCGGGGATAATTACCTCCGTATAGGGATCCAAAATGGAAAGGCAGGTCAGCAGCAATGCCTCGCTGCCGCCGGTGGTGATCAGAATGTCCTGCGTGTTCAGTTCAACACCCAACCCTTTGTAATAATTTTGAATCGCCTGAATCATCACAGGCATACCGGGAGAAGCCTCATACTCCAGCGTTTTTGCGTCAAAACCACGGATGGCATCGTAATACGCCTTGGGCGTAGGCAGGTCAGGCTGACCGATATTCAGGTGATATATTTTCTTTCCCTGCTTCTGCGCCGCCACCGCGAAGGGGTGGAATTTCCGCATGGGGGACGGCTCACAGCGGTTGGCATTGATTGAGATCTGCATAAATTACCTCCACCGGCAATGCCGGGTTTTCTTTCGTATTCTATGATTAGGCGGCACAGCTCCGGGCTAAGCACCGCCAAGGCTATCAAGTTCGGAATGGCCATCAGGCCGTTGACGATTTCCGCCAGCTTCCATACAGTTCCGGTGCTGAGCACCGCGCCGAGGATCACGGTCAGAGCCTGCAGCCACGCGAACCGCTTCCACACATTCCTGCCAAACAGGTATTGGGCACATCGGGCACCGTACATTCCCCAGCCCAGCACCGTGGCAAAGGCAAACAGGCACAGGGCAGCCGCGATAAAAATTCTCACCCGCTCGCCCAGCACCAGCGCAAAGGCATCCGCCGTCAGGCTGACTCCCACGTCCGTACCGTAGGGAACGGTCACACCGCTGCACAAAATCACCAGCGCAGTCATGGTGCAAATCACCACGGTGTCCAAAAATACCTCCATAATGCCCATCAGCCCCTGCTCCACAGGATGCGCGGCTTCCGCGCTGCCATGGGCGATTCCCGCCGTGCCCATACCCGCCTCATTGGTAAAGACCCCCCGGGATACTCCCACCCGCAAGGTGGTGAAGAAAGAGCCGATGATGCCGCCGGTAACGGCCTGAGGAGAAAACGCGCCATATACGATCGCTCGCAGTGCCGCCGGCACCGCGGAGGCACGGAGAATCAAAACAATGCTGCCCAGCAGCAAATATCCGGCGGCAGCCAAGGGCACCAGCCGTTCCGCCACACGCCCCACTCGCTTTGCGCCGCCCAACAGCAGCACCAAAACGATCACCGCCAACGCAACCCCCATCAGGATGTCCCCCTGACAGGTGACCGTACCGCCAAAGCTGCGGATACAGTCGTCAATACCGGTGATCACCGCGTTGATCTGGGTAGCGTTTCCCACGCCAAAAGCGGCGACCACGCCAAAAAAGCTGTAAACCGCTCCCAGCCAAGCCCACGGCCTGCCCATTCCCCGGGCAATGCTGTACATCGGGCCGCCCAGACGCTCTCCGTCCACGGTCGTCCGGTAGCGCACGGAAAGGGCGGCCTCCGCCAGCTTGGTGACCATCCCCAGCACGGCGCAGATCCACATCCAAAACACCGCGCCCGGTCCGCCAATGGCAATGGCTCCGGCGACCCCCGCCAGATTACCTGTGCCTACGGTGGCAGCTAAGGCGGTACAAAGTGCCTGAAAGGGGGATACGCCCCCGTCAGAACGCCGTTTTCCTGTGAGCCGCTGCCAAAAATCCCGGCAGGCGGCAGGAAACAGGCGAAGCTGAACAAAACGGGTACGCAGGCTCAAATACAGCCCCACACCCAAAATCGCCAGCAGCGCGGGCGCGCCCCAAACCAAGGAATACATCAAATCCAGCATATCGCCCATAATACCTCCATAGCATACCATCAAATGTCCGTCCATGCAAGAATTTTTTTCCTGATTGCAGAAAAAGCAGCTCCTTTTTCAGAAGCTGCTTTCGTGTTATTCCCATGTAGCCCAAATTTCCGGGCAGTAGCCTACCGTTGCCTGCTTTCCGTTGCGGACGATGGGTGTTTTCATCAGAGCCGGGTCATCAAAGACCCTATCCTCCTTTGCCACCCGGTCTTCCATGTACCGCAGCAGCGTCACCGTTTCCGACTTACTGTCCCAGTCAATCAGGTTGTCTATGCCGCCCACTGCCCGAAGCACGCTGTCAAATTCCTTTCCGGACAGTCCGAAGCGCAGCAGATCTACGGATTGATATTTGATTCTCCGCTCTTTAAACCAACGCTCCGCCTTCTTTGTATCAAAGCACTTGGATTTTCCAAAAATTTGTATATTCAATAGGTAACCTCCATCAGGCACAGCCCTTGGGCACTCATAAGCATCCCCGCCTGCGCCCGTTCTCCGCCAAACAGCTTAGGTATGCTATCCGGCTCTCTTTGGTGCAGTCCCACCTCCACCAGCGTGCCCATGATGATCCTCACGGTATTGTACAAAAAGCCGTTTCCGGTGATATCCACCACCAGCTCCTCTCCATCCCGAAAGATTGTCAACGCGTCGATACGCCGCAGAGTGGACTTCTTTTTGCTCTTAGCGGTGCAAAAAGCAGACAGATCCCGTTCTCCGATAAAATGCGCCGCCGCCCGTTCCATCGCCACCACGTCCAGCTTTTGGGGCAGTACCGTCACAAACCGCCGCTGAAACACACAGGGCTGCCGGCTGTTCCATATCCGATAGCGGTAGGTCTTGGTTTTCGCGTTCAGACGGGCATGGAAACGCTCCGCCGCCTCACTACAGGAATATATGCCGATGTCCTCCGGCAAATACCGGCGAAGCTGCTGAAGGATCTCCTCTGCGGGCATGGTGCTGTAGCAGTGAAAGCTGGCAACCTGTCCCATAGCGTGAACCCCCGCGTCGGTGCGTCCGCTCCCATCCACCTGAACCGGCTCGCCCAAAATACGGGAAAGCGCGGTTTCCAGCTTGCCTTGAACGGTGTTCTCCACTCCCGGCAGCCGCTGCCAGCCCCGATACCGTGTGCCCTCATAGCACAAATCCAGCCGCAACGTCCGCATTTACTCTACGACCTCATAGCCCGCATCGGTGATGGCA
The DNA here is from genome assembly GCA_964486785.1 of uncultured Oscillospiraceae bacterium. Taxonomy (GTDB): domain Bacteria; phylum Bacillota; class Clostridia; order Oscillospirales; family Oscillospiraceae; genus Faecousia. The sequence continues at coordinate 5,826 of CAZAOL010000020.1, read as the reverse complement.
GCTTTCAAGGCAGCCACATCCGCGTTCCCTGTAACCGTTACCGTCTTTGCCTGCAGATCCACCACCGCATCCGCCGTGCCGGGAACGGCCTTGCACACCTTTTCCACCATTGCCTTGCAATGGTGACACATCATGCCGTTGACCTTGATCACTGTTTCCATTTTCGTTTCCTCCTTAATGATGATGGGTTCTACTGCCCCGCTTTTCGGCTTGAACAGCCGCAGCCGCAGGGCGTTGGATACCACAAATACTGAGCTAAGGCTCATAGCCGCCGACCCCAGCATCGGGCTGAGCTGCAATCCAAAGACAGGATACAACGCGCCCGCGGCGATGGGGATGCACAAAACATTGTAGAAAAACGCCCAAAACAGATTCTGCTGAATATTACGGATGGTGGCCTTACTCAGCTCCACCGCCGCCGCCACGCCGGACAGAGATCCGGTCATCAGCACCACCTGTGCCGACTCCATGGCAATGTCCGTGCCCGCGCCGATGGCCATACCCACATCCGCCGTAGCCAGAGCGGGGGCATCGTTGATGCCGTCGCCTACCATGAGCACACGCTTTCCCTGCTCCTGCAGGCGTTTGACCGCGCTTGCCTTATCTCCCGGCAGTACGTCGGAAATCACGTGGGTAATGGCGGCCTTTTCCGCCACCGCATGGGCAGTGGCAGCATTGTCGCCGGTGAGCATCACCACCTCCAACCCCATGTCAGCCATGGCCTGAACGGCGGTGCGGGAATCGCTTTTCAGCACATCCGCTGCCGCGACCGCGCCCAAATATCTGCCGTCCGCCGCGAAATACAGCGGGGTCTTTCCCTGCCGTGCCAGCTCCGGATACTCCGGAACGGAAATCTCCTGCTGCTCCATCAGCCTGCGGTTTCCGCCATAGCAGCGCACACCGTCCACGGTGGCCGCCACGCCCAACCCCGGCAGCGTTTCAAAATCCGCCGCCTGAGGATGGCTAAGTCCCTTTGCCCGCTCCATGATTGCCTTGGCAAAGGGATGCTCCGAGCGAGCCTCCAAGGCAGCCGCCACCGTCAGCAGCTCCGTTTCCTCCACCTCGGGCAGAATATCCGTTACCTCCGGCTTGCCTTTGGTCAACGTGCCGGTCTTATCCAGCACCACAGTGTCCACCCGGTGAAGCTGCTCCAAGGCGGTTGCGTTCTTAAACAGTACGCCCATACTCGCGCCCCGCCCGGTGCCTACCATGATCGCCACAGGCGTGGCAAGCCCCAAGGCACAGGGGCAGGAGATCACCAGCACCGCAATGGCACGGGTCATGGCGAATTCAAAGCCCTCGCCCAAGCTCAGCCAAACAAGAAATACCGCAACCGCCAAAATCATCACCACGGGAACGAATACCCCCGCCACCTTATCCGCCAATCGGGCAATGGGTGCTTTAGAGCCGCCTGCCTGCTCCACCATGCGGATGATTTGGGAAAGGGTGGTGTCCTCCCCCACCTTCTGCGCCCGAAGCTGTAAATAGCCCTCGGTGACGGTGGTAGCAGCGGATACCGAATCCCCCACCGCCTTCTCCACGGGAACGCTTTCTCCGGTCAGCGCGCTTTGGTCAACCGCGGCACGTCCTTCCACGATCGCTCCGTCCACAGGGATACTTCCGCCGGAGCGAACCACCACCAGATCTCCTACGCCTACCTGCTCTACGGGGATTTGGCTTTCCACACCGTCACGCAGGACCGTGGCAGTCTTGGGACGCAGATCCATAAGCTGCCGGATGGCATCCCCGGTGCGCCCCTTGGCTCTGGTTTCCAAGAATTTGCCCAAGGTCACCAAGGTCAGAATCATGGCGGCGGATTCAAAATACAGATCATGGCTGTGTGCTTCCACCGACTCCCAGTCTCCATGCCCCATAGCATAAGCCATCTGAAACAGCACCACCACACCGTAGCCCAGCGCCGCGGCCGAACCAACCGCGATCAGCGAATCCATGTTGGGCGCGCGGTGAAAAAGTGCATTGAAGCCTCTGCTGTAGTAGCTGCGGTTGAGATAAATCACCGGCAGCGTGAGCAAAAACTGCAGCAGCGCGGCAACCATGGCATTTTCCACACCATGATACCAGACGGGCAATGGCAAGCCCGCCATGTGTCCCATAGTAAAATACATCAGACACACCAGAAACACCGCCGACCACAGGATTCGCCGTTTCATGTCCTTTAGGGCATCCTCCCGGGGAGCTTGGTTTTGCTTTTTGCCCCCCGCCAAGGTTGCGCCGTAGCCTGCGTCCCCCACCGCTTTTTCGATAGCGGGGCATACCGTTTCATCCCGCAGCTCCACAACCATCGAGCCGGACAGGAGGTTTACCTCCACCCGCTCCACGCCCTCCACCGCTTTTGTCACCTTTTCCACACGGGCGGAGCAGGCCGCGCAGGTCATGCCGGTCACATCAAATTTTCGTTCCATGCCATCCCTCCTGCCTGAAATCCATGGATTGACATAATAGTATCTTTATGATACTATTGTACCGCTTCGTGAAAAAAATGCAAGTATGCACTTTTTTGTGCCATACTATCCTTTTCGATACCTAAGGAGGAAGCTATGTCCCACAATGAGCATTGCCCCGTAGAAGCCACGCTGGAACTGATTGGCGGGAAATACAAAGCATTGATTCTATGGCATCTTTCCGAAAACAAGCTGCGTTTCTCCCAGCTTCGGGATCAGATATCCGGCGTAACCCCGAAAATGCTGACCCAGCAGCTTCGGGAGCTGGAGTCAAAGCAGTTGATCCACCGTGAGGTGTTCGCCGTTGTGCCGCCTAAGGTGGAATATTCCCTGACTGAACTGGGACGCAGTCTGATGCCCCTGCTGATAGCCATGCGGGACTGGGGCAGCAGCTATCTGCGCTCCCGCTCCATGGAACCCAACTGTTTTATGCTGGAAACCAATCCCACTCCCTAAACCAAAAACAGAAAGGACATCATCCTATGAAAATCAAGATTCTCTCCGACAGCACCTGCGACCTCTCTCAAGAGCTTTTGACCGCCAATGACATCACCTTAGTCCCTCTGACCGTCATTAAGAACGGCGAATCCTTCAAAGACGGCGTAACCATCACCCCCGATGTGATTTTCGACCATGTGGCAAAGGGCGGGGATCTGTGCAGCACCACCGCCAATAACGTGGGAGAATATACCGAGTATTTTGAGAAGTACACCGCCGACTACGACGGCATCATCCACATCAACATCGGCTCCGGCTTCTCCTCCTGCTATCAGAATGCCTGCATCGCCGCCGAGGACTTCCCCAATGTGCGGGTGATCGACTCCATGAACCTGTCCACCGGTCAGGGTCTGGTGGTGCTGGAAGCCGTCCGGCTGGCAAAGGAAGCCACGGATCTGGACGCGCTGGCAGATGCTCTGCGTGAATTTACCACCCGTGTGGAAGCCAGCTTCCTGCTGAGCCGGCTGGATTACATGGTCAAGGGCGGCCGTTGCTCCTCCGTGGTTGCGCTGGGCGCGAACCTGCTGAACCTGAAGCCCTGTATCGAGGTGCGGGGCGGCAAGATGTCCGTAGTGAAGAAGTACCGTGGCAGCTTTGAAAAGTGCCTGCCCATGTACGTCAAGGACCGGCTGTCCGGTCGGGACGATTTGACCATGGACACCCTGTTTGTCACCAAAACTCCCGTGAGCGATGCCGCCTACGCCGCGGTGATGGAGACCGTGGGTCAGTGTGACCCCTTCGTCAACACCTACGAAACCGATGCCGGCTGCACCGTTTCCTGCCACTGCGGCCCCGGCACGCTGGGTGTCCTGTTCGTCAGAAAATAAGGGATATGGATTACGATATCCTATTGGATATGGCGACGGATCTGGGCTATGAGCTTGCCATGAGCGGTGCGGAAACCTTCCGGGTAGAGGAAAGCATCCAGCGTGTCATGGCGGCCTACGGTGTCCAATCCGAGGTATTCGCCATCCCTAACTGTCTCACCGTCAGCATCGAAACCGACAGCGGCAAACCACTGACCCGGATGCGCAGGATCGGTTCCCACGGCAACGATTTGGATTCCGTGGAGCGGTTTTCCGGCTTGAGCCGCGAGATTTGCGGCCGCAAGCCAACCCCCGCCGAAGCCGCCCGGTGGCTGGAGGATGTCCGTGCCGGCCGGTTGCGCTATCCTTTATATGTGCAGTTTTTGGGGCATTTTCTCGGTGCGGGCGGCTTTGGTATGCTGTTCGGCGGCAGCCTGATTGACGGTTTTTGCGCCGGTATCTGCGGTCTACTGGTAGGTGTAATCAGCCACCTTATGGAAAAGCACCAGGCCAACCAATTCTTCCGTATCCTCGCCGCCGCTTTCCCGATGGCGCTGCTGGCTTATGCCATGCACGCCGTTGGACTGGCCGCCAATGTAGATGCGGTAATCATCGGCTCGCTTATGCTGTTGGTTCCCGGCTTGCTGTTTACCAACGCCATGCGGGACATTATTTACGGCGACACCAACTCCGGCACCAACCGAATCGTACAGGTACTGCTGATCGCCATGGCCATCGTCATAGGAACTGCCGCGGCATGGAACGTTTCCGCTGCTCTTTGGGGCGCGCCGGAGGCAGCTCAGCCTGTCACCGTTGGTGTCCTGCACGGTGTGCTCCCCTGCCTGATCGGCTGTATCGGCTTTTCTATCATTTTCAACATTCACGGCATTGGCGGTTTTCTGTGCGCGCTGGGCGGTGTACTGACATGGGTAGTATACAGCCTGACTCTGCATTTGGGCGGCGGTGATTTCATGCCCTTCTTTTGGGGGACGCTGGCCGCGGCGGCCTACGCCGAAATTATGGCAAGGGTTCGCAAATGCCCCGCGATTTCCTATTTGGTGGTAGCGATCTTCCCCCTGATCCCCGGTGCGGGCGTGTATTACACCATGCGCTACGCCGTTGAGGGAGAGACCTCGCTGTTTGCCGCTAAGGGAATGTACACCGCGGCAGAAGCCGGAATTATGGCTGTAGCCATTTTGCTGGTATCCACCTCGGTGCGTATTTGGACGGTTTGGAGAAACTCCCGCAATTCATGACAAAATGCCCGGTGCTGTCGCACCGGGCATTCTGAGCTTGTCAAAAAAGTGATATGTCATTCCGAGCGAGCGGAGCGAGTCGAGGAATCCGTATCTAAAAAGTTCGATTTTCTAAGGAAATATAGATGAAGTAACATTTTTAGGAACGGATTGCCACGTCGGGCTGCGCCCTCCTCGCAATGACAGTTTTTTTGACACTCTGAAAATGCCCGGTGCTGTCGCACCGGGCATTCTTTTAGTCTTCCTGCTCCATTTCCGTCAGCAGCTTTTTGTCCTGCTTGGAGGACAGATCCAGCTTTTCATACATATCCGGCCTGCGCTCCCGGGTACGGCGAATCGCCTGCTTTCTGCGCCAGAGCCGTACCTTCTCGTGATTGCCGGAGGTAAGGATCTCCGGAATCTCCCGCCCGTGCCACACTGCCGGACGTGTATACTGGGGATACTCCAAAAGCCCGTTAAAATGGCTTTCATCCTCAAAGCACTCCGGATCCGCCAAAACTCCCGGCACCATGCGGCACACCGCGTCCGTCACCGCCATGGCGGCGATCTCTCCGCCGGTCAACACAAAATCTCCCAAGCTGATTTCTTCGTCCACACATTCATCGATGAAACGCTGGTCGATTCCCTCATAGTGTCCGCATACCAAAATCAGATTGCTAAGCTTGCTCAGACGGATGGCATCCGCCTGCCGGAAGGTATGTCCGCAGGGGCTGAGATACACCGTATGCACAGGCCCGCCCGCCTCATCGCACACCGCCTCCCAGCAGCGGTACAAGGGATCGGCGGTCATCACCGCCCCCCGGC
>CAZAOL010000019.1:0-16257 GCA_964486785.1 uncultured Oscillospiraceae bacterium | reverse complement strand
CCCTATATGAAGACGCTGGTGGTGGCAATGCTGAACTTCGGCGCGGAGGCACAGTTGTACTTCAACTACAACACCGATAATCTGATGAATTCCGGTCTGACCGAGGAGCATCAGGCATTGGTCAGCGAATATTCCGAGGATACCATGCCTCAGCCCGACGGCGTGGATGCCGGCAAGAATGAGCTGTTCACCCGTGTGGGCTTTGGTCAGTGTTACATCACGGCTTCCTTCGACAGCGCGTTCGCTCTGAACTACTACTTCACCACCAGCTATGTGCCGGACGATGATCTGGTCATGTACTACTGGACGGCGGAGGATTACGCGGCAGCCGACACGCTGACTCCGGAAAATGCCTCAGGCTCTATGGTTATGGTGCCCACCGGCGCGGTGAACCAATACTGGGGCTGCTTGTCGGGTATCGCGGCTAAGGAGATGAGCAACACCTTCTATGTCGGCGGTATCTACACCTCCGGCGGTGAGACTTACTACACCGCGATGATGAACTACAGCATGGGCAGGTATTGCGATACCATCGCAGCCAATGACAGCTCCAGCCAGCAGTCCTTGGCAAAGATGACTGCGGTATACGGATACAGTGCCAGAGAATATTTCGCTTCCTTGCAAAGCTAACACAACACAAAGGGTGCGTTGCAAAATGAGATTTGCAACGCACCCTACTATTTATTGAATGGGGAACAGGGAAGAAACGATATCTTCAGCGCGCATATGGGAAAGCCCTTCCGGATCGGATAGGGTTTGACGGTTCCAGCGCATGGCGGAGGAGCTGGTCAGGTAGCTGTAGGAACAGGAACAGTCGGGATATTTGGCGTACCATTGGGGAAATTGGGTTTGCATCACCTGCTGTGCCAGTGCCACAGCCTGACTGGTGGAGCCGTCAGGCAGCAGCGTGCCGCAAAAGCGCACTCCGGGGGGACTGGCGTGGAGCAGCAATACGCTTCCATCGTCACACATACCCACTACGATCCAGCAATGTCCCTTTTGGCTCATGATGTCACCCGGCAGCCATTGGGTCATATCCCCGGCGGGGATAAAGCTGCCAAAGCCCCGGTCGGAAAGGCTTTGCGCCATTTTGGTGGAGGAGCAGACATAGCCCTCACCGCCGTTTTCGGTTTCTAAGGTGTTGTAGACCACCCAGCCCACATAGCCGGAGCAATCCAGCCCGTCGTGGATCTGATAGCGGGTGGTGTTGTAGTCATAGGTTTCATCCTGCTGAGCGGCGAAGGCGGCCCATTGGGGGCTTAGCCCAAGGGTCACTGCTTCCACACCCGCGCCGGTGTCGGCTTCGTTCCAGCCGCCGCCCCATACGTACATGGTATTGCCTACAGGCTGAGTGGCAACCGACAGCAGCGTATATAGTGAGGGCAGCTCCGGCTCCGGCGGATCGGTGGGGGTGGGTTCCACAGCGGTGGGAGCGGTTGTTGGCTCAGTGGCCTGTGTGTGGGGGGCGGTATGCTCGGTGGTGGAAAGCGTGGTCTGATCCACGATCAGCTCCGGCGCGGGAGCGCAGGCAGAGCTGGTTAAAAGCAACCCCGCGGTGAGGGCGCATAGGATAAATTGTTTGTGCATGACTTTTCGTCCTTTTTCTCTTTTGAGGAATGATATCACGAACCGGGCGGGAAAGTCAAGGGAATGGTCAATTGACAGTTGTTGCGGATAAGGTTTTGTCATTCTGAGCGTAGCCGTGCAAGGCACGGCGAAGTCGAAGAATCTACGCACTTGCCGACTGCTTAGCAGAAGCGACGTGCCAAGATTCTTCGACTTCCCTTTGCTTACGCTCAGGGTCGCTCAGAATGACAGCGTTTCGGGCGGTGGAGGATTTGGGCGCAAAAAAAAGACCCGCATGGAGCGGGTCACATGATTTTGTCCTGAGTGTCCATTTGGGCTTCGATGGCATCGCAGATGAAACGGTTCAGGCTCTTGCCCTGACTGGCGGCGAAATCCTTGATGATTTGACGCTGGCCTTTCTTTACGATGACATTGATACGGTCATAGGCCTTTTTATTATATCTGGCGGTGGCTTCCTTTTGAGAATCGTAATACTTTGGATGCTTCACGAAATCACCTCGGATATATACTAACGCAAGTATATGTAAAATCTTATAATTACTCATGTAGAAATTTGTATGATTTGCGAATTGATATAATTGAGTAAGTATAATATACTGGATTTGCCGTAATAACGGAGATAATAGTAAAGAGAGGGAAAATGGAATGTACGAAAGAGCAAGCGAAAAGCTGATGATGGTAATCAATATTGCCACAGGCATTGGCATAGCGGGATGCGTGATTAGTGGAGTGATTCTGATGTTCACGGGAGAACTTTTCTTTTTTGTGGGTTTACTGGTTGCGGTATTGGGGTCTTTGGCAGTGTGGTTATCCGGATTGGTGACAGCTACCATTGCAGAGATTGGTGTGAATCTAAAAATTGTGGTTGCAAAGCTTTCTTTGCAAACAACCTCGGATGATACATCAAAATTGAAAAGTGCGTTGCAAAATGCGGGAAAGCCAAGTAATCAGCCTGTTGCCGGCGGATGGACTTGTACCTGCGGAAGAAATAATGCGGGCTATGTCAGCACCTGTCCTTGCGGAACAAACCGGCGAGAGATTGTTAAGTAATGGAATACGAAAAATCCGCCCGGGTTCGGGCGGATTTTTATATGGGGCGGATTCTTTTGCTACGCTCGGAATCATCACGTGTTTAACACACCACGATAAATGAAAAAGTATGTCGTCCTGAGGAGCGAAGCGACGTGAGGACCCGTTCTCTTAAAACGGACTGCGGTAGGGGGGCGGATTCTTTGACTCGCTGCTTGCTCAGAATGACAGACTTTTTCATAGCAATGACAGGCGTTGGTTGAGGGCGGCAGAAGGGATGAGGGGATTTGTGAATAAATAGAGAATTTTTTGGGAAGGGGCTTGCTTTTTTCCGCGGGTGCGGTATAATATTAGCACTCAGACACTTAGAGTGCTAATTTATTTGAAGGATGTGTTTATCATTATGGAAAAAATGCAATTCAAGGCGGAGTCCCAGCGGCTGCTGGACTTGATGATCAATTCCATCTACACCAATCGGGAAATTTTTCTGCGGGAGATTATCTCTAACGCCAGCGACGCTATGGACAAGCTGGCCTATATCGCCCTGACCGATGAAAAGGTGGGGCTTTCCCGGGAGGATATGGCAATCACCATCCTGCGGGACGAGAAAAACCGCACCCTTACGGTGTCCGACAACGGCATCGGCATGGACCGGGCAGAGCTGGAGGAGAATTTGGGCACCATTGCCAAGTCCGGCTCTCTCAGCTTCAAGCAGTCCATGGAGAAAAATGAGGATATTGACATCATCGGTCAGTTCGGCGTGGGCTTCTATTCCGCGTTTATGGTAGCGTCCAGCGTGACCGTGATCACCAGAAAGTACGGTCAGGAGCAGGCATGGAAATGGGAGTCCGACGGCGCGGACGGCTACACCATTACCCCCACGGAAAAGGCTGCTCCCGGCACGGACATTATCATGACCCTGAAGGCTGACACCGAGGATGAGAGCTTTTCCGAGTTCCTTGAGGAATACCGGCTGAGGGAGCTGGTGCGGAAGTATTCCGACTACATCCGCTGGCCCATTCGCATGGAGATCAGCAAGTCCCGTAAAAAAGAGGATTCTGATGACTATGAATCCTACATGGAGGAGGATACCCTCAATTCCATGATCCCTCTGTGGCAGCGGCCCAAGAAGGAGGTCACCCAAGAGGAGTATGACAGCTTCTATCGGGAAAAATTCTTCGACTATGAAAAGCCGCTGCGGGTGATCCACACCAGCGCCGAGGGCAGCGTCAGCTTCAAGGCACTGCTGTATATCCCCGGGAAAGCTCCCTACGATTTCTATACCAAGGAGCACAAGCGGGGCTTGCAGCTCTACAGCGCGGGCGTGATGATCATGGACTGCTGCGAGGAGCTGCTGCCGGAGCATTTCCGCTTCGTCCGGGGCATCGTGGACAGTCAGGACCTGTCGCTGAACATCAGCCGGGAAATGCTGCAGCACGACCGCCAGCTTACGGTGATCGCCCGGAACATTGAAAAGAAGATCAAGGCGGAGCTGCTGACCATGCTGGAGGAGGACCGGGAAACCTATGAGCGGTTCTATGCCGCCTTCGACCGGCAGTTAAAATACGGCACGGTGGCGGACTACGGCGCCCACAAGGCGGCAACACAGGATCTGCTGCTGTTCCACTCCCAAAAGCAGGGCAAGCTGATTTCTCTGAAGGAGTACGTTCAGTCCATGCCGGAGGAACAGGAGAAGATCTATTATGTGACCGGCGAAAGCCTTGACCGGCTCAGCAAGCTCCCTCAGGTGCAGACGCTGAAAAATAGGGGCTACGATGTGCTGCTTTGCACCGACGAGGTGGATCAGTTCATTCCCAACACCCTGATGACCTATGAGGAAAAAGCCTTCTGCAATGCGTCCACCGAGGATCTGGGGCTTCAGACCGAGGAGGAAAAGAAGGCTCTGGAGGATAAGGCGGAGGAGCTGAAGGGCTTTTTGACCTTTGTGAAGGAGAGCTTGGGCGAGCAGGTAGTGCAGGTACGGCTGTCCTCCGCGCTGGGCTGCCATCCCGCCGCTATGGTGCCGGAAAACGGTATGAGCTTTGAGATGGAAAAATATATGCGCCGGGTCGATCCTAAGCTTGCCTACTCCGCAGGACGGATCTTGGAGCTGAATCCGGAGCATGACGCGGTGAAGGCTATGGAAAACGCCATGACCGCAGACCCTGTAAAGGCAAAGGATTATGCCCAGCTTCTGTGCTATCAGGCGCAGCTCATGGCGGAGCTGCCCATCGACGACCCCGCCGCCCACACCGAGCTGGTGTGCAGATTGATGAAATAAAATGATTGCATTGGTTCGATAATCGTGATAGAATGTAAATGCACCTAATCTGTGAGCTTGCTAGAAAAAGGGAGGACGATTGATATGATAGATATTATTTCCAGCTTGATTAGTATCGCGGCGTATATCCTGCTGGCATTGGGTATGTACAGCATCGCCAAGCGGCGGGGCATCAAAAACCCGTGGCTGGCGTGGATTCCTGTGGCGAATATGTGGCTGCTGGGCTGCATCTCCGACCAGTATCGCTATGTAGCCAAGGGGCAGGAAAAGTCCAAGCGCAAGATGATGCTGGTGCTGTCTATTTTGAATACGCTGGTCGCTTTGATTCTGGTGGTCGCCCTCCTGGTTTGGGTTTTTGGGCTGATGTCACAGATGGGAATCTTGGATATGTCCGAAGCGGAGCTGAACCAGTTGCTGGAAATGGACGATGATCTATTTGCTGAGCAATTCGCGAATGAGGTCATCGAGATCCTGGAAAACAATCCGGGCCAGCTTGTCGGGCTGATGCTGGGTGTGATGGGCGGCGGCTTGATTTCCGGAATTCTTGGCATTTGGCTGCTGGTGCTGGAATACATGGCACTGTATGACCTGTTTGCGTCTGCCAATCCGTCCAATGCCGGCGCGTATGTGGCTCTGAGCATTTTTCTGGGGAATTTCCTGCAGGGACTGCTGGTGTTTCTGTCCAGAGATAAGGATGAAGGAATGCCGCCCCGCCAGGAGCAGGTGGTGGAGCAGCCCGTATGGCAGCCGCCGGTGAATACTTCCCCCGAGCTATAAATAATGAAAGGACGGTATCCGCGGATACCGTCCTTTTCAGCGTTTCGATAAACCGCTGTCATTGCGAGGAGGCCTTTTGAAGGCCGACGCGGCAATCTCATTTTGTTCCTATACCAATCTAAAATCGCAGGTAATTCCAACAAAAGGCTAAGATTTAATTGAGATTCCCACGGTCGCTTCGCTCCCTCGGAATGACATACTGGTTTTTTCTCATATTTTGCCCTGCAGCACCAGCAGAGCCAGCAGGCAGGTTAGCAGCAGCGCGGCGGCAAACAGGTAGGTGCCAAGCTTATTTTTGCCGGAGGTGGAGCGGCCTTGTTCAATCAGGCCGGTTCTGCGGATTGCCGATGCCAAGGGCTTGTACAGCAGCAGGGTAAAGGCGGTGTTCAATCCTGCCTTCAGCAGATTAAACGGCAGAAAAACGGGAAGCAGCATCCCTTCAACCGCCTCACGGCTCACGCCCATATACAGCGGCGTAATCAGCCAGTTCCAAAGCAGCATCACCGCCGTCATTGCCACTGTACCGGCAATCAGACCCAGCACCGCGCCTAGCAGGGTGCGGCGTTTTTTGTAGATAAATGCCGCCGTGCAGGCGAAGCTGCAGGTGGACAGCAGGTTCATAAGCCCGCCGATCGGGCCGGTTTGACTGACGGTGACCATTTCCAGCAGAGAAACCACCGCGGAAATGATGAACGAGGACATTGGGCCAAACAAAAACCCTCCAATCACAATGATGACATCCTTGGGCTCATAGCTTAAGAACGCCACCACCGGAATTCGAATCAGGCATACTACGGCATAGGAAATGGCGGAGAGTATGGCAAGCAGTACCATATTGCGAATTTTGCGGTCGTTCATGGGTAACCTCCAAAAAAAGCCCTGAGAGCGCACTCTCAGGGCATAGAAACAGAACACTGCGTATCTTCTTCCATCCAGACTGTACTGTCGGTATCGGAATCGCACCGATTCGGCACTTGCGCGCTCGCGGACTTTACCGCCGGTGGGGAATTACACCCCGCCCTGAAGATTTCATTTATTACATAGAACATAGCACAGCGGACGGGAGTTGTCAAGCCGCGATTCTTGTGGTACACTTATGTGGCATCCGGGCCGCCGGTCTGTGAGCTGGGCATTTTGAAGCCCCGAATCGCGCCCTTGGCGGCGGTATCGGTGATATCTCCGCCGATTACCTGATTCTTGCTGATCAGCAGTGTGGCATATACCGGCTCGGTAGCACCGGGGTAGTTTTCGACCTTATATACATAACGCATGACCGTATTTCCGGCGTAGGCGGACAGGTCATAGCCCTGACTTTTTTGCAGGGCATTGTAACGGTCGAATACCTCGGAAGCGGTGTCCGGGATGCGTACCTGACTGGACTCCACCGGGGATGTGGTTACCTCCCAGCCGAAGCTGTTGAGGAATTTTACCCGGTCGTCATTACTCATGACACTTGTGGCTGCGGAGGTGGGCGCGGCGTCCTCACCGCTGCTGAACAGCAGCACCAATCCGGCTACCGCCACCACCACCGCCGCGATCACGATGGCGATTTTCTTCTTATCGACCTTTGCGGTCATTACCAGCATTTTGATCCCTCCAGCACTTTGATTGCTGTACAGCCTATGCGTTTGGGCAGAGGGTTAGAACGGAGGAGCTATGGAACGGTTGGACAAATTTCTTTGCGACAGCGGCGTGGGTACGCGCTCGCAGGTCAAGCCCATATTGAAAGCGGGCCGGGTCACCGTGGACGGAACGGTGGAACGGGACGGAAGCCGGAAAATCGATATCCGGCTTCAGCGGGTCTGTCTGGACGGGTCGCCCTTGGGCGGCTGGCAGCGGGTGGTGGTCATGCTCAATAAGCCCGCGGGCTTCGTTACCGCGACGGAGGATGCCAAGGAACGTACTGTGATGGAGCTGCTGCCGCCGGAGCTGAGAAAACTGGATCTCAAGCCTGTGGGCAGGCTGGACAAGGCCACCGAAGGGCTTTTGCTGCTGACCAACGACGGGGCTTTGATCCATGCTTTGATCAGCCCTAAAAAGGAAGTGCCGAAGGTTTATTATGCCCGCCATGAGGGTACGGCATCTTCGGAGGATGTGGAGGCATTTGCCCAAGGGCTTACCCTGCGGGACGGCACCGTTTGCCGCGGCGCGGTGCTGGAGCCGCTGGGGGAGGGAGAGAGCCGAATCACCGTTTGCGAGGGGAAATATCATCAGGTTCGGCGGATGATGGCGTCCCGGGGGATGCCTGTCACTTATTTGGAGCGGCAAAAGGAAGGCGCGCTGTGCCTTGGCACGCTGCCCAGAGGAGAGGTTCGGGTGCTGTCTGACGGGGAGCTGGATGAGCTGCTCCGGACAAAATGAAAAAAACTGGCAATATGCCATAAGAATTTAAGCCCCGGTCAAGGGCAAAACCTTGCCGACATTGGAATAATAGATAAAAAAGTGGTGCGACTTTGCAATAATTTGTCAAAAAACACTTGCAAAATGTGCAAAACTGATGTACAATAACGGGGCAATTTGTGGAATATGCATTTGTGCAGTTTTCTAAAGGAGGACGAAAAGAATGTCCAACAGCGTGTTTCAGAGCGTGATGATCCAGCTAAAGGATGTGTCCGACCGTGTATTTGGTGTGATTGATTCCGAGGGCTGTGTGGTAAGCTGTACCGATACCTCTCTGATGGGGGAGCGTTGGTCCGATGCCGCGCTGAAAATCGCAAATGCCGGAGAGACTCCGGTGTGCTTCGCGCAGCGCAGCTTTAAGCCCATTATCAATGGTGCTGGCAATATCGAGTATTCCGTGTTCTGCTCCGGTGATGACGAAATCGCCAAGTGCTACTGCGCCATGGCCTATGTGGCACTGAATGATGCTAAGGTGTTCTACGAGGAGAAGCATGACCGGGGAACCTTCGTGAAGAATATTATCATGGACAATATCCTCCCCGGTGATATTTACATCCGCGCCAAGGAGCTGCATTTCGCTACGGACGCGCCCCGTGCCGTGTTTCTGGTGCGCCAGTTGGATCATGCTGATGTGGCAACGGTGGATGTGCTGGCGGGAATGTTCCCGGACAAGCTGCAGGATTTCGTACTGAGTATCAACGAAACCGACATCGCCGTGGTCAAGCAGATTACCCCCGCTACCACCGATGAGGAGCTGGAGAAGATCGCCCGGAGTATGGAGGATGTCCTGCGTAATGAGCTGTATGTCAAGACTGTAATCGGCATCGGCACCGTGGCGGAGCATCTGCGCTCTCTGGCGGACTCCTACAAGGAGGCTCAGACTGCCATCGACGTGGGCAAGGTGTTCGATACTGAAAAGTGCATTATCAATTACGAGAATTTGGGCATTGGACGGCTGATTTATCAGCTTCCCACCACCCTGTGCGATATTTACCTCAGTGAGGTATTCAAGAAGAACTCCATCGACAGTCTGGATCAGGAAACTCTGTTTACCATCAATAAGTTCTTTGAGAACAATCTGAACGTTTCCGAAACCTCCCGTAAGCTGTTTGTTCACCGCAATACGCTGGTGTACCGTTTGGAAAAAATCAAAAAGCTCACCGGGCTGGATCTTCGCCAGTTCGATCACGCCATTGTGTTCAAGGTGGCGTTGATGGTTCGCAAGTATCTGTCCAGCCGGGAGAACCGCTGAAATATCATAATTCGACGGGCGTGCGAAAGCACGCCCGTTTGTAATGACAGGGTATTTGCAGACGACTGTGTACATTCCCCTCCCGACCTCGCTTCGCTCGGCCACCCTCCCCTCGGGGGAGGGTGTGCGGCTTCGCCGCCGCACCCATTCCATGCACCAAGTTTATTGTGATTGCTACACAATCATTTGTCCGAAAATCAACCGACCTGCTCGGCGGGGTCATGCCCCCGCCCTACGGATGCGGGGGGGCAAGGCGCGGAGGAAGGGGATAGGGCGTTACTTGGGAATGGTGATGGTCAGGACGATTTGGCTTTCCGTTTCTCTGCGCTCGGATATTGCCCGAATTCCGCTTAACTGGATCCGGGCCAGCCGTTGGTTTAAGTCGTTCAGAAAGGCGGAAATGTTGGGTCGGGGAATGGGGTTTTGCTGTCCGGACAGAAGCCGTTCGATGTAGCTCTCCGTTCTTGCTACGCTCATTCCGTTTTGAATCACGGTAGCGGTCACCGCCAGCTTGTCCGCTTCGGAGCTTAGCTTCAGCAGCGCGCGGGCGTGGCGTTCTGTCAGGCCGCCGGCACGCAGAGCGTTGAGCACCTCCTCGCTGTGGCGCAGCAGCCGCAGCTTGTTTGCCACCGCGCTCTGACTTTTCCCGATGATTCCCGCCACCTGCTCCTGACTCATACACCAGCGGGTCATCAAATTGGCAATACCTCTGGCCTCCTCAATGAAATCCAGATCCTGCCGTTGGAGATTTTCAATCATGGCGGCCATGCCGGATTCCTTCTCATCCATGGTCATGATGATACAGGGAATCTCTGTAAGTCCTGCCACCGAGGCTGCCCGCAGCCGGCGTTCCCCGGCAATCAGCTCATAGCCTGCCCCTACCCGCCGGACTGACAGGGGCTGCAAGATCCCATGCTGACGGATGGAGTCCGCCAATTCATCCAATGCCTCCTGACGGAATATCTTTCTGGGCTGTGCCGGGTTGGGACGGATGTTCCGCAGCGGCAGGAACACCACCCGTCCTGTTTCCATGTAGGTTTTCAGCTTTTGACATTGCATTCCGATTTCCTCCTTAAATTTGGCTTTGAAGTCATTTTATCCGCCGGGAAATGGGAAAACCCTCGGATCGGGCGGCTCAGCCGGATTTTTATCCGACGAAAGAAGCGAACTTCCGAAGCTTTTCTGCCTGTATTTTGGGTTTATCTTCCAGTTTTATTAAATTCATAATTTTTTAACCTATTTCGATTGACATAAAATCGGCAGTATGTTACAATTTGGTTACACTGACTATGGAGAGTATGCCATGATTGAATTTAAAAATGTCAAGAAGGCTTATATACGGGGCAATGAAGCCCTGCGAGGGATATCCATGCAGATCGAGGACGGGGAGTTTTGCTTTTTGGTGGGCTCCTCCGGCTCGGGAAAATCAACGATCATCAAGATCATCAGCGGGGAACTGAAGCCCACCTCCGGCGCAGTCCATGTCAACGGCTATTCTTTGAAGAGAATCCGTCGGCGTGAGCTGCCTTATTTGCGCCGTACGGTGGGAGTTGTGTATCAGGATTTCCGGCTGATTGAACATATGACGGTTTATGAAAATGTTGCCTTCGCCATGCGTGTGGTTGGCGCGCGGGAAAAGGAAATTCGCAGCCGTGTCCCCTATGTGCTGGATCTGGTGGGACTGGAGAATAAGGGCCGCCGCTATCCTAATGAACTTTCCGGCGGTGAGCAGCAGCGTTTGGCCATTGCCCGCGCGCTGGTGAACAATCCTTCCACCATCATCGCCGACGAGCCTACCGGAAATCTGGATCCGGCCCGCTCAATGGAAATCATGACCCTGCTACAGGAAATCAATAATTTGGGCACCACCATGCTGGTGGTCACCCATGCGCAGGATCTGGTAGAGCACTTCGGCGGACGGGTTATTACCATTGGAGACGGCTTGATTATCAGCGACAAAACGGACGGGCAGGACGAGTATGAAAATCAGTAATTTAGGATATTTGATTAAGGAGGGCTTCCGGGGCATTTTCCGCCGGGGGTTTGCATCCTTTGCCGCTGTGGCGGTCACGGTGGCGTGCCTGCTGATTGTTGGCAGCTTTTCTATTCTGATGTACAATGTGAATATTCTGGTGGACCGGGTGGACAAAACCAATGAGGTCATTGCCTATATCGATGAGGAGCTTTCTTTGGCTCAGGCACAGCAAATTCACACCAGAATCAATTTGCTGGAAAATGTCCATATCGCGGAGTTCAGAACCCGGGAACAGGCTCTGGAGGATTTTGTTGCCGATCACAATGGGGATGCGGCCTTCAGCGGCGTGCAGGCGGAGGATCTTCGCCACCGGGTAGTGGTGACGCTGGAAGACAACGCGCTGATGAAGCAGACGGTGGCGGAGCTATCCGCAATCGAGGGTGTGGCCAAGGTGACTGCCTCCTATGAGATGGCAGAGGGCTTTGCTTCGCTGCAGGAGATGCTGCAGCTAATAACCTTCCTTGTGGTAGGCGTGCTGTTGGTGGTGTCGCTACTGATCATCTCCAATACGGTCAAGCTGGCTATGTATGACCGCAAGGATGAAATCTTCATTATGAAGATGGTGGGAGCAACCAACGGCTTTGTGCGCCTGCCCTTCGTGGTGCAGGGCTTTGTGCTGGGTATGCTGGGAGCGGGACTGGCCTTCGGGCTGGAATGGCTGCTGTATGATTTCCTGGTGAAACGAATCGAGCAGTTGGATACGCTTCAGATGTTCCAGCTTGTGCCCTTCAACCAAATGCTGCTGCCTATGGTCTATGTGTTCGCCGCGGCAGGACTGTTTGTGGGCGTTTTGGGAAGCTGGACCTCCATTCGTAGGTTTATGAATGAGGAAAGGAGATAAAATGAAAAACAGAAGATTGTGGATCTCTATCATTGCCGCTGTTTTGGCGGTGGCGATGGTACTGTCACTAATCGTTGCTATTTTGCCGCACAGTGCCGGTGCAGCAAGCTCCAGCGAGCTGAAAAACCAGCTTGACGAGCTGCAGGCGCAGAAGGATGCCATTTCCCAGCAAATCGCGGATCTGGAAAGTCAGCAGTCGGAAAACCGGGATGAGCTGGAGGGCATTATCAGTCAAAAGACAGTAATCGATCAGCAGGTGGCACTGCTTTACCAGCAGGTTTCCAATGTAAACACCCAGATCGCGGCCTACAACCTGCTGATTTCCGACAAGCAAGAGGAGCTGGAGCAGGCACAGTCCCGCTTAGATAAGCTGAACCGGCAGAACAAGGAGCGTATCCGCGCCATGGAAGAGGACGGCACGCTGTCGTATTGGTCTGTGCTGTTCATGGCAAATGATTTTTCTGATTTGCTGGATCGGGTGAACATGATTCAGGAGATCGCTTCCGCCGACCGCAAGCGGCTGACGGAATTGAGCGAGGTCGCTCAGGAAATCCAGGCGACACAGGCTGTGCTGGCTCAGGAGAAAGCTGAGCTGGAAACGGTGAAGGAGGATCTGGAGGCTTCTCAGAAGGAGCTGGACGAGAAAAACGCGGAGGCTGAGAATCTGCTGGCGGAGCTGTCCGCAGCCTGTGAGGAGCTTACCGGACTGTATGACCAGTTTGAAAGGGAAGAGGAGGAATTCCTGAATCAGCTCATACAAAAGGAGCAGGAATACAACGATAAGCTGGCAGAGGAGGAGTCCTCACGCTTGGCGTCCATTCAGGTATCCATTGCCGCGTCTGTGCAGGAGTCCATTCGTGAGTCCTCTATTCAGGCGTCCATTGATGCCTCCATTCAGGAATCCATCCGGCAGGAATCCATTCAGGAATCCATCCGGCAGGAATCCGTTCAGGGGTCGGGTAATCAGGTGACAACGACCACACCCTCCACCGGTGGCTCGGAATCCAATGTGGATCCGGACGGTATCCGTTGGGTGGTGCCGGTGGCATATACCTATGTCAGCAGCCCCTTTGGCTACCGCTGGCATCCGGTTACGGGACAATGGTCGATGCACAATGGCGTGGATCTGCCGGCACCTATGGGTACGCCCATTTACGCCACCCGCAGCGGCTATGTGACCATTGCCGATTACCACTATACTGCCGGCAATTATGTTACCGTCAATCATCAGGATGGCTTCACCAGTGTATATATGCATATGACCCATTTTGTTGTGAGTGCGGGTGAGTATGTGAACGCGGGGCAGCTAATCGGTTATGTTGGCTCTACCGGGCGTTCTACCGGACCGCATCTGCATTTCGGTATTGCCTATAATGGGGAATATGTCAATCCCATGAATTACATCGGCTAATCAGGCGCGCCGGTCTTAAGTGGCGGCGCAACTCAAAGTCGAAGGATCCCGTATGGAGCTTCATGCGTGGGTTCTTCGACTTTGCTGGCTTTGCTGAGGAAAAAATAACGGCTGCCCCGGCAGCCTTTTGCGGAGGGTGCTATGAAGAACAAAGTATTGCGTATTTTATCCTATGTACTGGTGGCGGTGGCGGCATCGGCGGTGACGATCTGTGTGTGCCTGTCTGCCCAAAACCGGAGCACCGGCAAGCTGAGGGAGCTGGAAAATCTGCTGGAAAAATATTATATTGGAGAAGCCGATATGGCCGCAGTGGAGGACGAAGCGGCCGCGGCGATGGTAGCGGCCTTGGGTGACCGTTGGAGCCACTATATGACCGCGGAGGAGTATCTGATATATCAGGACAATATGTCCAACTCCTATGTGGGCGTAGGTCTTACCGTACAGGTTCGGGAGGACGATCAGGGTCTGGATGTGACTGAGGTCGCTTCCGGGGGCGGAGCGGATACCGCCGGGCTTTTGCCGGGTGATAGGTTGATCGCGGTGGATGGGGAGTCCATCCTCGGCGCGGATGTCAATACGGTTGCCGGGCTGATTCGCGGAGAGGAAGGTACGGCGGTGGAGCTGACTGTGGAGCGAAGCGGAGAAACTCTTCACTTTACGGTGACTCGCAGCAGGATCCAGACCGCAGTCGCCACTTATCAGCTCTTAGAGGATGGTGTGGGACTGATCACCATCGAGAATTTCGATGACCGCTGCGCGGAGGAGACCATTGAGGCGGTGGAGGCTCTGCGGGAGCAGGGAGCGACATCCCTTATCTTTGATGTGCGTAATAATCCCGGCGGCTACAAGCGCGAGCTGGTGGAGCTTCTTGACTATCTGCTGCCGGAGGGAGAAATCTTCCGCACGGAGGATTATAAGGGAAGGGAACAGGTGGATACCTCCGATAAGGATTATTTGGATATACCCATGGCGGTGCTGATCAATGCCAATTCCTATTCCGCGGCGGAGTTTTTTGCCGCTGCGCTGGAGGAGTACGACGCGGCAATCACCGTGGGCGAGAAAACCAGCGGAAAGGGCTATTATCAGAACACCTTCGCGCTTAGCGACGGTTCGGCGGTGTCGCTGTCCATCGGCAAATACTATACGCCCAAGGGGAAATCTTTGGCGGACGTGGGCTTGACGCCACAGGTGGAGGAGCTTGTGGATGAGGAAACGGCGGCGAAAATCGTAGCAGGGCTGCTGAAGCCTGAGGAGGATTCCCAAATTCAGGCGGCTATAAATGCCCTGAAAGGTGGAAATTGACTTGACTGCAACGGCTTTTTGCGATATACTGGGAAAAGCTATGAAATAAATCCATTTCAGAAAGGAAACTGATTATGGCAAAGGAATATAAGATTACAAGTCTGCGCTTGGCGGATTTGGAAAGAGAACTGAACTACCTGAAGACTACCCGGGAGCGGGAGATCGCGGCAATGATCGCCGAGGCCCGTTCCTACGGAGATTTGTCTGAAAACTCCGAATATGATGCCGCTAAAAATGAGCAGGCAAAGCTGTACGGTCGAATCGCGGAAATTGAGGACATTCTGTCCCATGCGGTAATCATCGAGGACGAGAACGAGGCTACCGGACGGGTCGGCCTTGGCTGTACGGTCGTAGTGGAGGATGCCAGCGGCAAGCAGACCACCTATAAGATCACCGGCTCTCAGGAGGCCAATCCCATGGAGGGTAAGCTGTCCGATGATTCCCCCTTTGGCCGTGCCGCGGTTGGCAAATCTGCGGGCGAGAGCTTTACGGTCAATGCTCCCAATGGCGTGTACACCATGAAGGTAGTCAGCGTCTCCCGCGAGGGCTAAGCCATGGCAAAGTTCGTACCGCAGGCCGAGCTGCCTGTTTCTGAGCAAGCCCAGATTCGCCGGGACAAGCTGGCGGCACTGCAGGCTGAAGGACGCAATCCCTTTGTAATTACCAAGTTTGATTTTGACGCGGATTCCGCTGCCATTAAAGCCGATTACGAGGGCTATGAGGGCAAAGCGGTTCGCGTTGCCGGCCGCCTGATGAGCAAGCGCGGTCAGGGCAAGGTCATGTTCTGCGACTTGCAGGACAATACCGGTAAGATCCAGCTTTTCGTCAAGATCGACGAGATGGGCGAGGAGGAGTTTAACCGGTTCAAGAAAAATGATATTGGCGACATCGTTGGCTGCGAGGGTGAGGTCTTTAAGACCAAGACCGGAGAGATCTCAGTACGCACCCGCTCCATCGTTCTTCTGAGCAAGAGCCTGCTGCCCCTGCCGGAGAAGTATCACGGCCTGACCAATCTGGAGACTCGATACCGTCAGCGGTATGTGGATCTGATTGTCAACCCCGAGGTGAAGGACACCTTCGTCAAGCGCAGCCGTATTTTGCAGGAGCTTCGCCGTTTTCTGGATGGCAAGGGCTTCCTTGAGGTGGATACGCCTATCCTGACGCCTTTTGAGATTGGCGCAAATGCCCGTCCCTTCTATACCCATCATAACACACTGGATATGGAAATGGTGCTTCGCATCGAAACCGAGCTGTACCTGAAGCGGCTGGTGGTTGGCGGCATGGACAAGGTTTACGAGGTGGGCCGCATCTTCCGGAATGAGGGCATGGACCCCAAGCATAA
>CAZAOL010000018.1:0-16345 GCA_964486785.1 uncultured Oscillospiraceae bacterium | reverse complement strand
GAGTTGTTCCTTGTATCTTTTTTTATTTCTCCTACAATTATTTTACACTAAGAACTGCCCAACCTCGACTGTCATTGAGAGGAGGCCCCTTGCTGGCCGACGTGGCGATCTCATTTTATTCCTTTAACAACCTAAAATTGTGCATAATCCCAACAAAACTGCGTAGTTTTTTATTGATATTCCCATTTTATCCCCTTACCCTTTCATGATTTTTTGCTGAGCATCAGTATCTGAGCCGCATATTTTTTCTTGCGGTTATTCAGAAGCTTCTTGTAGACGGGGTAAGTGCTTCATATGCGCGGCGTGACGCTAAGAGCACACGCCGTATTTTTCTGTGTCGCAAGCCGGTATCTACCATTCAGAAACATTGACATCCCCTCAGTTAGGAAGTATAATTAGCATTGAGTTTATATCGGCGTTTTTGTCGGCTTTTGTCGCCGCAGCACGAAACAGGAATGGAGGAATTTCCCATGGAAACGGTCAGCATCATCATGCCTGCCTACAACGCGGAAAAAACCGTTGCCCGTGCCATCGACTCCGTTTTGGCGCAAACCTACGGGCAATGGGAGCTGATTGTGGTGGATGACGCGTCCACAGACAGCACATGGGAGATTCTTACCCTTTACGCCAGCCGGGACAGCCGGATCCGTCCGCTGTGCAACGAAAAAAACCGGGGCGTTTCGGAGACCCGAAGCCGTGCACTGCGCTCCGCCACCGGCCCGTGGGTCGCTTTGCTGGACAGCGATGACGCATGGCTGCCGGAGAAGCTGGAAAAGCAGCTCGCGCTGGCCGCGGCTAAAAACTGTCCGCTGGTGTTCACCGGCTCCGGCTATATGGATTCCGACGGGCAGCCCTTGGACTGGATCTTTCACATTCCGGCGGAGGTCAACTATCGCAAGCTTCTGAAGCAGAATGTGATCTCCAATTCCTCGGTGCTGGTGCGAAAAAGCCTTTACGAGAAATGTCAGGTGCTTGCGGATGAAGCCCATGAGGACTTCTGCTGCTGGCTGACCTGCCTGCGCTCCGGCGTTGTCGCCCACGGCATCGATGAGCCGCTGCTTACCTACCGGCTCTCCCCCAGCTCCAAGTCCGGAAATAAGCTCCGTTCCGCGAGGATGGCTTGGAACTCCTACCGCATCATGGGACTGAGCCTGCCCAAGGCGGCTTACTATATGCTTTGGTACACCGTTACCGGCGTGCTGAAGCACAGACATATCAGAACCGGAAAGGGACACAAATGATGAAACTTTGCTTTATAAATCCCCCCTTCAAATCCGAATACGGAAAATTCTCCCGGGAATCCCGCAGCCCCGCCATCGGACACAGCGGCGTGCTGTACTATCCGCTGTGGCTGATTTACGCGGCGGCAGTGGCGGAAAAAAGCGGCTTTGAGGTAGTGTTCATTGACGCGCCGGCAAAGCGGCTCACCGTGGAGCAGACCCTGTCGCGGGTCGCCAGCGAGGCGGCGGACGCTTCCATGTTCATTTTTGACACCAGTACCCCCTCCATTTACAGCGATGTGGACTTCGCCGCCGAGGTAAAGACCCGCTATCCCCACGCCTTTACCCTTTTGGTGGGTACTCACCCCTCCGCCACCGCTCAGGAGACCATGGAGCTGGACTCCCGCATTGACGGCATCGCCCGCCGGGAATATGACTATACCGTGCGGGATCTGGCGTTTGCTCTACGGGACGGCACACCCCTGTCCCAGCTTCGGGGCTTGACATGGCGGGAGGATGACCGAATCGTACATAACCCGGATGCCGACCATATTGAGGATCTGGACGAGATCCCCTTTGCTTCTCAATTCATCAAGGAGCATCTTTGCGTCACGGACTACGTGTTCGCCGCCGCAGCCTTCCCCTCCATTCAGATTTTCACCGGACGGGGCTGTCCGGCGCAATGCAATTTCTGCGTCTACCCCCAGACCCTCCACGGGCACCGCTACCGCCTTCGCAGCGTGGAAAATGTGATCGCGGAGATCGAATACATCGTCACCGCCTTCCCGGAGGTAAAGGAGATCGTATTTGAGGACGATACCTTCACCATCAGCAAGGCACGGGTGACGGAGATCTGCCAGCAGATGATCCGGCGGGGGTTGCACAAAAAGATCCGCTGGCTGTGCAACGCCCGGGTGAATCTGGACTACGAGACCATGCGCCTGATGCGAAAAGCCGGCTGTCATCTGATCATCCCCGGCATCGAAAGCGTAGACCCCCAAATTCTGAAAAATATCCGCAAGGGTACGACTGTGGCGCAGATCGAGAATTATATCGCCAGCGCGAAAAAGGCGGGGCTTATGATCCACGCCTGCTACATGGTGGGCAACGAGGGCGAAACCAAGGAGACCATGGCGCAGACCCTTGCTGCCGCTCTTCGGTTCAAGACCGACACCGCCCAGTTCTATCCTCTGATCCCCTACCCCGGCACCAAGGCCTACGAATGGGCGAGATCCAACGGCTACATCAACGGACGTTATGACGAATACGTCCACGAGGACGGTACACTAAACTGTGTGATCAATCTCCCCGGCATCAGCGCGCAGGACTTCGTAGACTTCTGCGCCTACGCCCGGAAGAAATACTACCTGCGCCCATGGTACATCTGCCACCGGCTGTGGCGGGGACTTCGGGACTTTGAAGATCTGAAGCGGTCGCTGAAGGCCTTCGGAAAGCTGAGAAAATCCCTGTTTCAGGGCGGGAGGAAAGCATGAAGCTGCACATCATCGGCACGGTCAACGGCATCACCAACGAGGGTATGCGCAATGTGGCGACCCATCTTGCCAAGGGCTTTGAAAAGCAGCATACCGTCCGCTATTCCGGGCTGAAGGCCATCGGTCAGGTTTTGAAAAACGCCCTTTGGGCGGATGTGACCGTGGTGTTTGCCCGTGCCAATCCCCAGCTATACTGGCTGACGCGGGTGGTGCAAAAGCTGTGCAAAAATATATGGCTGGTCAGCGTGCAAAGACCCACGGAGGGCTTTTTGCGCCGCAATGACCGCCATCCCCTGCGCTGCGGATGGCTTTATCTGTCGAAAAGCGACATCCAGCCGGTACAGCTTGCTCCCGGACGGAAAGCATACCCCTTCCAGCCGGGTATCGATTTGAAGAAATTTACTCCGGTAGGCCCGCAAACACAGGCACGACTCAAGGAAAAATACGGCTTTGACCCCGCCCTGCCCCTGGTGGTTCATGTGGGACATTGCTCCGCGGGTCGGGGCTTGGAAGCCTTCTGCTCCTTAGACAAGGAGCGATATCAGCGTTTGGTGGTAGCCAGCGGTATGTTTGAAGACCCGCAGACCGTCCAACGGCTGGAAAGCGAAGGCGTTCGGATCCTTCGGGGCTATCTGGAATGTGTACAGGAGATCTATCAGATGGCAGACCTGTACCTCTTCCCTACCCGATCCAACGAATATGTCATCAGCATCCCCCTGTCCGCCATGGAGGCACTGGCCTGCGGCACGCCTGTGGTGGGCTTTCAGGGCTTTGAAGGACTGGAGGAGCTTGCCAAAACCCCTGGGGACATGGCACTGATCCACACTCCTCAGGAGCTGGACACCGCCGCCCGGCTTCTTCTGAAGCAGAAGCGGCAGGAATGTCTGCTGGGTGATCCCCGAAGCTGGGATGCCATGGCGCAGGAAATACTGGATATCATAAGGAGCGCGTAAGCATGAAACCTGCCATGATTTGCTTCATCGGATTGGACGGATCCGGAAAATCCACCAGCATCGAGCACGCCTGCCAAGAGCTGAAGGCACGGGGCTGCCGGGTGGAGATCGTCCGGGCGGCCTATGTGATCCGGTACATGACCTTTTTTATCAAGCTGGGCAAACGGCTGCTTATGAAAAAGGAAAGCGACCCCTTCTCCGGGGATTACCCCGCCTATTTGGAAAATATGCGAAAGCAGGCCAGCCGGGGCTTTGTATACCGGGTATTTTCCGCCATGACCACTTTGGAATTCAAGCTGCAGATCTTTTGGAACATCACCCTTAAGCGGCTCATGGGAAAGACCCTTCTGGTAGACCGGTATATCTATGACAATGCCGTGACCTACGCGGCGAATCTGGGCTTGGGTACGGAGTATATGGAAAAGACGCTGGAGGGGAAATGGAAGCGCGCGCCCCGTCCGGATAAGGTCATTTACATCCGGACGCCCGTTGAAATTTGTCTTTCCCGCAAGGATGATATCCCCCACCCTCTGTATTTGCAGCTACGCCAGCCCCTGTACAATCAGGTAGCTGAGCTTTGCGACGCCGCCGTGATCCCCGGCGACCAGCCCCTTGCGGATATGCTGGGGCAGGTTATGGACACAGTGGACGAATGTCTGAAAGGACGTACATAACATGGTAAATAAATTGATCATACTGGGCATCGACGGCATGGATTTCGATGTGATCCTTCGCTATCAGGCAGCTCTGCCCAACCTCTACGGGATGCTGGAAAAACAGGGCTTCCCCCGTCTGCGCTCCGTGTTCCCCGCGGACACAACGCCTGCGTGGGCGACCATCTATACCGGGCAGGATCCGTCGGAGCACGGCGTGATCAATTTTGTCAATGTGGGTGCCAAGGAGAACGCCTATAAGCCCACGGTTTTTGAGGATTCCGAATTTTTGGGCAAGACCTTTTGGGACGAGCTGAACCGCCGGGGACATTCCTGCGCGGTGCTGCTGCCCATGAATGTCCGGGAGGGCTGGGAGCTGAACGGTCTGATGATCACCCGCCCCAACGAGGGACGGATGCGGGTCATCCCCGAGGAAAAGACCCGGCTTTACCAACCCAACGCGGCGATTCTAGGCACGGAATCCAAATTCACCTCGGAAAACGCCCTGCCTAAGATCCGTCAGGAATTTTTCGACAAGGCCCGGGAGGAGATCCGGCTGACCCGTTTGGCTATGGAGCAGGAGAATGTGGACGTTCTTTTCTCCTATTTCTCCACCACCGACGGGATCCAGCATGAATTTTGGCGGCACTGTGACCCCACCCACCCTCAATATCCGGGGGCAAATTCCTTTGAAAACACCATTCGGGATATGTATGTCCTGATGGACGATTTTGTGGGAGAGATCACCCGGAAGTATCCCGACACTCCGGTGCTGATCCTCAGCGACCACGGTCACGGTGCCCGTCCGGTATATGCCGTGAAGATCAACGAGCTGCTGCGTCAGGGCGGCTTCCTCGCCCCCAAGGGCGGTGACGCCGGAAAGAAACCTCAAAAAAAGAGCCTAAAAAAACGTCTTCGTAAATTCGCCACCGGCTTTGTCAAGCGGGTGGGACTGCCCCCATGGGCGGTCAAGCTGGCTCGGAAATTTCCGGTTTGGAAAAGTCTGTTCGCTTCCGCCAATGATTTTGATTGGGACAAGACCGTGGGCTACTTAAGCGACCTGTCCGCCCTGAAAAACTACAGCTACGGCGGCATCCGCCTGAACGATACGGTTCCCGACAAGGACGCGGCGGCGGACGCGATCATCGACTACCTGCGCGGCATCCAAATCGAGGGCGAGGACAAGCCCTTGTTTGAGTGGATCGTCCGCACCAACACCTTCTACCACGGCAAGCATTTGGATAAATATCCGGAGATCATCTTCCAGATGGATGAGCGTTGGGGCGGCGCGTGGGAGCTGGGCAGTCCGGTTTTCCAGCGTGGCGGACACGAAAATATCATGTCTGCCGGCGGACACCGCTGGCGCACCGCCGTCATCACCGGCAGCCACATCCCGCTGTCCGGGCAATATGAAATGACGGACATCTACCGTCTGATATTGGAGAATGTAAATTGAGCAAGAAGAAAGTATTGGTATGGGAAACCTCCCCGTCCATCGCCGGAGGACAGAAAATGACCCTGACGGTGATGGAGCTTTTTAAGGACGAATATCAATTCCACTGCCTGATCCCCGGAGAGGGCGCGCTGTCACAGCGGCTTAAGGATATGGGCATCCCCTACACTCTTCTGGGCGACCAGACCCTGCCTGTGGGCGTTAAGGGACTGGGGGCGTATTTCCGCTACGGCTGGCTGTCCTTGAAAAACATCCTTGCCTCCATGAAGGCGATCGGCCAATTCCGTCCGGACATTCTGTACGCCCCCGGCCCTGCCGCGCTGCCTTGGAGCGCGGTGTGCGGGACGCTCTCCGGCAAGCCCGTCATTTGGCATCTGCACCATCTGTTTGCCGACGGCCCTACCAAAAAACTGCTGAGTCTTACCGCAAAATGGCGCAGTGTCAAGCGCATCGTCGCGGTTTCTCAAATCGTAGGCGACCAGATCACCCCGCCCCAAGGCCGGGAAAAGATCATCCCCATCTACAATCCCATTGACATTGACCGCTACGCAAACGGCGACCGCCACACCGCCCGGGGCGAGATAGAAGCCGCCCTTGGCGTTCCCGCCGAGCTGGTGCTGCTGGAAACGGCGGTGCTGCGTCCCACCAAGCGGCAGGAGCTGTTCATCCGGGTCATTGCCGCTCTGAAAGCCAAAAGCATCCCCGTCACCGGCGTTTTGCTGGGAGATGCCATCACCCCGGAGGATCAGGAATATAAGTCCGGTCTTTTGGAGCTGACCGGAAAGCTGGGGCTGCAAAAGGACATCTATTTTGCCGGTCACCGGCAGAATGTAGGCGATTTTCTCGCCGCGGCGGATCTGGTGTTCGTCCCCAGTGACGTAGAGGGACTGTCCCTAGCCGCCCAGGAGGCCATGGCTGCCAAGCGGCACATCATTGCCACAGACGCAGGCGGTGTCGCGGAGCTTCTCTCCGTGGCGGACTGCGGCACTCTGTTCCCCCACGCCGCCACGCCGGAGCAAATTGCCGATATCATTGCCGGCTGTCTTGCCACCGACTGCGAAGAACGGATCGAACGTGGCTACCGCTTTTTGCAAGACTGCGGCCCGGATTCCTACCGGGAAAAACTTCGGGAGGTATTCTCCCTTTAAGAGGAATGTCATGAAGCAGGAATGTATCGTCATCACCAACCCTATGATCGCCGCCAACCGCTCCGCGGAGGTCACCCTAAGTAAATTTCTCCGGGTTTTAAGCCCCCACTACACCAAAATCACCGTAATGGGGGGCAATGTGACTGTAGAGGCGGACATCCAAAACATCACGCTTATCTCCCTCCCGATTAGGCGGGCAGGCAGCCGGATCCGGCGAATCTGGGATATTTTCGCCAACCAGCTCCAGCTTGCCCGGCTGGTGCGAACCCACGCCGGAATGGATACCCCCGTGTATTTTTGGATCGGGGACAAGCAGCTCCTGCCCTTTTGGGCTGCCAAGAGAAAAAAGGCGGATATCCGCTACTTTCTCTACGGAAACATGGCAAAGGAGGGCGCGCCCGGACGGATGCAGACCCTTTCCGCCAAGCTGGCGGCTTATATGGCAAATCACGCCTCCAGCGTCTGCGTGGAAGCTCCGGGAGTGGCGGAGGAATGGCGGGGGCTTTTGAAAAACCCTAGGCTGCGCGTCCTGCATCTGTATACCCCCTTGGATGCCCCGCCCGAGTTTTCCCCGGATAAAACCGTCATTGGTATGCTCTGCCGGCTTACAGAGGGCAAGCACGTTTTGGAAAGCATACGTGCCTTTTCCCAATTCCACGAGAGCCATCCGGAATATACCATGGAGATCATCGGCTCAGGAAAGCTGGAGCAGTCCTGCCGGAATCTGATTGCCCGGCTGGGCGCGGAGGAATATATCCGTATGCCCGGCTGGATCGAGCATCACCTGCTCCCCCGGCGAACTTCCCGCTGGAAATACCTGCTCTTTCCCACAGACACCGAGGGGATGCCCAACAGCGTTTTGGAGCTGATGGGACAGGGCGTTCCCGCCATTGCCTCCGGCGTAGGCGGACTTCGGGATCTGATCCGCCACGGAGAAAACGGTATCCACCTGAGCGGTACCGATCAGGTCACCATCGCCCGGGTGCTTTGCTCCCTGCCGGAATATGACGAAAACTATCCTTCCATGGCAAAGGCCGCAAGAGCCACCGTGGAAGACACCTATTGCTTGGCAGCCGCCCAAGCCAACGCTTCGCGGCAAATTTAGAAAGGAGGTCAGCCCGTATGTCGATTTGGTTCTGGATTATCCCCGCATGGCTCTTATCCTACCTTATTTTGGACAGGAAAAATGTGGAATCCAAGCATCTTTTGTGGATGCTTCTGCCGGTCGATATGTACGGCATAAACCTCTTTGGCGTGACCGTCAAGCCCTATATGCTGTTTTGCCTGATTATGCTGCTGAAGCGGCTGGCCGAGGGACGGACCCGTCTTAATATGTCTTCTCCGTGGCTGCTTCGGGGGCTGTTCGCGGTCCTCGCCTGCGTTGTGATGAACGCCATCAACTGCCCGGAGCCCAGCAGCGTCCTGTCCACCTTCATGATGCTGGTGGTATGGGGCTGCACGGTGATTTATCTGAGCGAATGTGATGCCACCTGCCGCGCCAGCATCTGCAAGGTGCTGCAGGCCACCGGCATTGGCTATGGTCTGGTGTTTGCGGTGGGGTATATCCTTATGCAGTTTTTCCCCCAGCTCCCCGGGCTTATGGCTGAGGAGCGGTCGCTTCCCGGCATCTTTATGCGAAACGCCAATATGAGCAATGGCGCGTTGATCGCCACTTACCGCCTGCGGGGCTTTACCATCGACCCCAATACCATGATCGGCACCTTCCTGTATTGCGCCGTCATTTCGCTGCTGCGATCCGTCCGGAGCAAAAGCGGATTCCGGGATAAGCTGGGTCTGATCCTGCCCGCGGTGTGCGTGCTGCTCAGCGGCTCCCGCATGGGACTGATCTGCCTGCTGCTATGCGTGGTAATCAGTCTTTGGATCGGCTATTCCATCAATAAAAACCGTGTGGAGAAAATTCTGCTTATCTCATTCTTTGTGCTTTTGGCAGGAATGATCGTCCTGCTGATAACCGGCACACTGCAAACACTTTTGACTGCCTTCCTGCTCAACTACAGCAACCGCTCCAGTCTCAACGACGACTACGGACGCCTTACCATTTGGCAGGAGGCTGCCACCATTTGGCTTGAAAACGGACTGTTTTTGGGCATCGGCATGGGGCAAATGCAGTACTACACCTCCATGGGCCGCTCCTGCCATAATTCATGGCTGGAGATCCTGTGCGCATGGGGCGCGGTGGTGGGCGGCGCGATGCTGTTCCATTTTGCCACCCCCATTCTCAGCGGTCTGCGCCACTGCGTCACCCGTCCCGCCGCCCGAAAGGACATCTTCTTCTGGGCCATGCTGCTGGGCACTGCTGGCGTGATTGTATCCTTAGTCACCGTTGACAATGTGACATACAGCTATCTTTGGTTCGGTTTGGCGATGGTTGCCGCCATTTCCACCGGAAATTGGGAGGTAAAAAATGAAACGGAAGAAGCTTAGTCTGCAAAACGCGGTTTTTGCCTTGCTGTCCGAGCTTTTGGTGGCTCTGGTAGGCTTTGCCTTTCCTCAGGCAATCATCCATGGCTACGGCTCCACCACCAACGGTCTGATCACCTCCTTGCAGCAGATGATGCAGTATTTTACTCTGATCGAAGCCGGCTTGTCCGGCGCGGCGGTATTCGCCCTGTATAAGCCATTGGCGCAGCAGGATACCCAGCAGATTCAGAGGATCCTGTGCACCGCCCGCAAGCTGTTTACCAAAATCGGTCTTGTGTTCACCGCGCTGGTGGTGGCCACCTCCCTTGTCTATCCCCTGTTCATCGCGGACACCGGCTATTCCCATTTGACGGTGTCGCTGCTGTTCTGCATGATCGGCATCAACGGTGCCACCCAGCTTTTCTTCATCGGAAAATATAAGGTGCTGCTCAACGCCTCCCAAAACAACCGCTACGTGGTGGCATTGAACGCCTTCAGCACCTGCCTGTTCTCCTTGGGCATCATCGTCGCCGCATGGATCCGGCTGCCCATTTTGGTAGCCGTGCTGATTGGCTGCGGTGCCTACCTAATCCGCGCGCTTTGCTACTATCTGGTGACCAAAAAGCTCTTCCCCGACTACCGCTACACCGGCTCTGGGCCGGACTACGCCTTCCAAAACCAACGGGAGGTGTTTATCCAGCAGATCCTTTCCCTGCTGGTAATGAACTCCAGCGTGCTGATCCTCTCCTTTACCAAAACGGACATGGCGCAGATCAGCGTATTCACCGTCTACAATATGGTTTTGGCGGCGGTGCTCATGCTGACCAACGCGGTGCACAACGGCGTGTCCGCCAGCTTTGGCGATCTGATCGCCCGGGGAGATAAGGCGCGGCTTCGAAACGCCTACGGACAATACGAATTTTTGTATCAGATCTTCTTTACGGTGGTCTTTTCCTGCGTGATCGCCCTGTTTCTGCCCTTTATCCGCATCTATTCCAAGGACTTCACCGACGCGGATTATATCCGCCCCAGTCTGTGTGTGCTTTTCGGCATTTTGGGCGCGGTGTGGTCGGTGCGGATCCAGCAGTCCGTGCTGATCGTGGCAGCGGGCAAATTCAAGGAGATCCAGCGAAACAGCATCGTTGAGGCGGTTTTGGCGATCGCCCTGTCCCTTGCCGGACTGTATTTAGGCGGCTTGGAGGGACTGCTGGTGGGTCGTGTGCTGGCGGCACTGTACCGCGCCATTGATTTCACCCGCTTCAGCCACCGCTATGTGCTGGAGCTTACCCCATGGATGACGGTAAAAGGCATCCTTGGATCTTCCCTGATCATTGCCGCCGTAGCGTGGCTCAGCCACACCGTGACGGCCCTTATCCCCCTTGATAACTATCTGCAATGGGTGCTTTACGCCGTAGGCGTCGCCGCCTGCGCCGGTATTGTGAGCCTGCCCGTTCACGCTCTGCTGTACCGGACTCAGGCAGCCCAGTTTTTGAAAAAACTAAAAAGAAAGTAAGGAGGTGACGCAAATGAAGATCGGTGTTCTGACCTTTCACCGGGTCAGCAACTACGGAACAGCGTTGCAGGCCTTCGCCACCGTAGAAGCACTGCGGGAGCTGGGTCACGACGCGCAGCTCATTGACTACCGCCCGGACTATTTGGAAGCTACCCTTCGCCCCATGACCTTGACCCAAATACGAAATTTTCGTACCGCCGTCTCCTATTTCGCCAACAAGTTGATCTACGGAAATCAGTTTCAGAAGCGGTATCGCAGCTTCATCGCGTTCACCGACAGCATCCCCGCCAGCCGGATCTGCCGCACCCCTGAGGAGGTGGCAGCCATTGCCGGAGAGTATGACGCGCTCCTCAGCGGCTCCGACCAGCTTTGGAACCAACGGATCACCGGGGAAGATCTGACCTATTTCTTCCCCTTCCCTCACCCAAAGAAGCTCAGCTACGCCAGCAGCTTCGGTGTGCGGAGCATTTCTCCGGAGCGTCAGGCGCAGATTGGGCCGCTTTTGCAGGATTTTTCCGCCTTGGCACTGCGGGAGCAGACCGCCATTGACATTGTGTCGCCCTTGGCGCAAAGCAAGCCGCTGCCCCGGGTGGTGGACCCCACGCTGCTGCTGGATAAGCAGCGGTGGCTGCGGGAGGCCGCCCCCATTCCCCTGCCCAAGGACGGCTATATCCTCACCTACTACATGATCGAAACGCCCCTGCTTCGCACCCTTACGGAGAAGCTGCAAATGCAGACAGGACTTCCGGTGGTGAATCTGAAGCCCTCCAAGCGGCAGATGCTGCTGCGTCAGGGGAAAAACGTGATGTGGGCAGGACCGCGGGAGCTTCTGAGCTGCTACGCCGGCGCGAAATACCTGCTGACCAACTCCTTCCACGGTGCCGCCTTCGCCATCAATTTTGAGATCCCCATGTTTGTCACCCCTCTGCCGGTATCCATGGCCGGCGAGGTCAACTCCCGATTGGAGGAGCTTTTGCAGTGGTACGGCTTGACCGACCGCTGGATCTGTGAGGATCAGGAGCTGGATCTGAAGCTGCCGCCCCTGTCACAAATCAAAACCCAACGCGTGCGGGAGTCGCTGGACATCCTGAAGCGAATGCTTACATAAAGGAGGAAACGCTATGTATCAGCATTTCTTCAAACGTTTTATTGATATTTTTCTGTCTGTGCTGGCATTGGCTCTGATTTGGCCGCTGCTTCTTGTGCTGGTGGTTTGGATCAAGCTGGACTCTCCCGGCCCGGTGCTGTTCAAGCAAAAGCGGATCGGTAAGGGCTGCAGCCATTTCACGCTGCTTAAATTCCGCACCATGCGCTCAGACACGCCCAAGGACGTACCCACCCACCTGCTGAAAAAGCCGGAGGCCTATATCACCAGAAGCGGACGGTTTCTCCGCCGCAGCAGCTTGGACGAGCTGCCCCAGCTTTTCAACATTCTGGCTGGACACATGAGTCTGGTAGGCCCCCGTCCCGCCCTGTGGAATCAGGACGATTTGGTGGCCGAGCGTGCCAAATACGGTGCCAACGATGTTTTGCCGGGTCTGACCGGCTGGGCGCAGATCAACGGGCGGGATGAGCTGCCTATTCCGGTAAAGGCACGGCTGGACGGAGAATATGTCCGCCGCCTGTCCTTCGGGATGGATGTCAAATGTATACTTTTGACCGTATCCGCCGCCATTACCGGAAAGGGCTTGGCGGAGGGCTGCGCCGAGGATGAGCAAGAGGTTTCCAAATGACACAAAAACGGATCTTACTCGCCGGAAAGGACAGCTATATCGGCGACGCTTTCCAGAGCTACCTGCGCCAATGGCCGGATCTCTATGACGTGACCTGCGTGGATATGCGATCCGACGCATGGCGGGAGCTGGAGCTTTCCGGCTTCGATGCGGTCTATATGGTGGCAGGCATTGCCCACATTAAGGAAACCCCGGAAAACCGCCCGTTGTACTTCTCCGTCAATCGGGATCTGGCGGTAGAGCTGGCGCAGAAGGCAAGGAAAGCAGGTGCGCGCCAGTTTGTCTACCTCAGCTCCATGAGTGTCTACGGCAAGACCACCGGCGTAATCACCCCCGCCACGCCCTTGAACCCCACCAACGCCTACGGGCAGTCCAAGGCGCAGGCTGAGGAGCTTCTGAACGCTTTGGAAACACCTGATTTTGCCGTCACCGTCCTTCGCCCGCCCATGGTCTACGGCAAGGGCTGCAAGGGCAATTACCGCTCCTTGGAGCATCTCGCCTTAAAGCTGCCCTTTTTCCCAAGGGTAACCAATCAGCGCAGTATGCTCTATATCGACAATCTTTCGGAATGTGTGCGGCTGTTGATCGATCGGGGCTTAAGCGGCTGCTTCTGTCCGCAAAACCGGGAGTATGTCTGCACATGGGATATGGCGAAAAGAATTGCCCAATGCCACGGAAAACGGCTTCTCCCGGGCTACGTCACCGGGCTTGGTGTCAGCAGTGTGGGTATGCTTTTGCCGCAGGTTCAAAAGGCATTTGGTACGCTGATCTATCAGGACACGGAAGCCCTGAATTGGGAATACTGCGTGGTGGACTATCCCCAAAGCCTGCACGCCATGTATCCGTGATTCCGCCGTAATTGTTATGCTTCTCACAGGGAGGGTCCCCGACCCTCCCGCTTTTTTATGGAATCGTAGGGCACGCATTTTATGCGTGCCGCAGCGTGTCAATAAAGCCGCAAACCGTCAAAACACACCGGAATCACCCTTGGCCCCCGCTTTTAAGAGGGGGCTGGCAAAAATCTTTGATTTTTGACTGGGGGAGTTCGGTAAAATTCTTATATAAGTATGTATTTTGACTTACTTCGCCGACCGCGCTCTACCGTACCTATGTACGCCGGCGAGAGCGGTCGGCATCGTCTTTGCGCCTTTCCCGACCTCTGCCAGTCTGTAGAAAAACCCTGTCATCGCGAGGAGCGAAGCGACGTGAGGACCCGTTCTCTTAAAACGGACTGCGGTAAGGAGGATTGGATTCTTCGACTCGCT
This sequence comes from uncultured Oscillospiraceae bacterium, assembly GCA_964486785.1. Lineage (GTDB taxonomy): Bacteria > Bacillota > Clostridia > Oscillospirales > Oscillospiraceae > Faecousia. Next base: position 2,493 of record CAZAOL010000018.1, on the reverse strand, counting down.
GCGCTCGCTCAGAATGACAGACTTTTTCATAGCAACGACACCGCTTTTTTATCCCCCCGATCGGTCATTTGTAGTATTGCACAAATGAAGCAAGAAAATTTTGACAAACCAAACAGTTGGTTTCTGCCCTCTTTTGTTTTATAATGTATATGGCGCAAAAACCAAATTTCAAAGGAGGAACAAAGAATGAAAAAAACCAACAAGCTGGTCAGCCTGCTTTTGGTTCTGGCGATGGTTCTGACCATGCTGCCTATGGCAGTATTGGCAGAGGACGCCACGACCGAGACTGTGCTGTACCTGAAGCCCAACAGCAACTGGACGCAGGCGAATGCTCGCTTTGCCGCCTATCTGTTCGGCTCTGCCAGTGTTTGGCTGGATGCTACCCTGGTGGAAGGCACGGAGGATATCTACGCCGTGACCGTTCCCAGTGAGTATGTCGGCTGGACGATCATCTTCTGCCGCATGAACCCCAGCAACACTACCAATAGCTGGAACAACAAGTGGAACCAGACCGGCGACCTGACCTGGCCCACCGAGGGCAACCTGTACACCATCAATTCCGGTGTTTGGGACAGCGGTTCTAACGGCTACTGGAGCAGCTACACTCCCCCCTCCACCGAGTGTGAGCACAGCTATGAGGGACAGGTCATCGCCCCCACCTGCACCACTGTAGGCTACACCGTCTACACCTGCACCCTCTGCGGCACCACCACCACCGGTGATGAGACCGCCATTGTAGATCACACCTATGGCGACGACAATGTTTGCGATGACTGCGGCTTTGAGGCCACCTATGTCACCACCTATTTCGTCAATGTTGCCGGCTGGGATGCTGTCTATGCCTATGCTTGGAATAATGACAGCGACAACGCCTGGCCCGGCGTCGCCATGACCGCCGCCGGCACCAATGCCAACGGTTACGACATTTATGAAGTGACCTTCAATGTCGCATACGAAAATGTTATTTTCAACAATAACGCCGGCACCCAGACTGCCGACCAGACTCTCTTAGCGGATCTGTACTTCGATGCTGTGACCGGCGCTTGGTATAACACCGCGGACGAGGTTCCCAATCCTGTAGTGGATTCTCTTGCTACCAACTACACCCTGAACGGCTCCTTCAACAACTGGGCCGGCACCGCCTTCACCCGTTGGGTTGCGGGCAACTCCTACGCCTATGTACAGCTCGAGCTGGATGCCTATACCCACTATGAATTCAAAATTGTCGCGGACGGTAGCTGGCTGAGCTGTGCCGATGGGGTCACCGGCACCGTCAACGACCTGTACTTCACCAGCGATGTAGTAGGCAACTGCACCCTCGACACCGGCGTGGCAGGTACCTATTTCTTCACCGTGAACATGGAGACCAATACCCTCTCCGTGAACTACCCTGTCTGCGAGCATAGCTTCGAAGAAGGCGTCTGCACCCTCTGCGGCGAAGCAGACCCCGACTATGTGCCGCCCGCATGCACCCACGAGAACACCACTACCGAGGCCTACGATGCCACCTGCACCGCGGGCGGCTCTTGGTCCGAGACTTGTAACGATTGCGGCGAAGTGGTCAATTCCGGTTCTTCCCCGGCCACCGGTCACGACTATGTGGACGGCATCTGCAACCTCTGCGGCAAAGAAAAGATCGAAGGTATCACCATCTACTTCCAGAACAACTGGATGTGGAGCGATGTGCGCATCTTCTACTGGGGCATCGACAACGGTCCCAATTGGCCCGGCAATCTCATGGAGCCTTATGGCAATGACGGCACCTATGATGTCTATGTGACGGTAATTCCCTATGATGTCTCCGGAATCATCATCACCGGCGTCAAGAACGACGACAGCGGCTTGGTCGACCAGACCCCCGACATCACGGAAGGCTGGTATGACGGCATCTGCTACTACATGACTTGGAACGACGGCAACGCTGTCGGCACGGCTGATATTGATGATATTCTGCCTCCTGAGCCTGAGTGCGCGCATTCCTACTCTGAGACCGGGCGCATCGAGCCCACCTGCTACGATAGCGGCTGCATCTTCTTCGCCTGCGGCCTCTGCGGCGATACCTATGAGTACAACTTGGATCCCTTTGGCCACCGCCCTGCCGATTGTAATAAGGGCGATGGTACACACTATTCGATGTGCTGCGTCTGTCTGGAGACTCTGGGTGATCCTGTGGAGCACACCTTCGTCGATGGCGTTTGCACGTGCGGCGAGACTCTGACCATGAAGATCTACTTCCAGAACAACTGGATGTGGACTGATGTGTGCATGTACTACTGGTTCTCTGACAACCACGCCACCTATGTGTGGCCCGGAGTATACATGGATTACTATACCAACGACGGCACCTATGATATCTATGTTTGGGAAGTACCTGTTACCGTCGCTGGTATGATCATTAACGGCACCAAGAATGACGGAAGCGGCGCGACCGACCAGACTCCTGACATTACCGAGGGCTGGTACGATGGTATTTGCTACTACATGACTTGGGAC
>CAZAOL010000017.1:0-18053 GCA_964486785.1 uncultured Oscillospiraceae bacterium | reverse complement strand
TGCGGACAACTCCCCAGCAGTGCCGCCCTTTGAAAAGGGCACCCTGCACCCCGCCCAAACTTTTCCGTGTCGGTCTGTGACGATGGTGACGATGTTTTTACTACCGCCTATAACACCGTCACGACCGACACGCATCGTCACGCTTGCTCAAGGTGTAAGCGCACCTTGCGGCCATCGTGACAGCGTTTGTTCTCGTAGCAGATACCGTACTCATTGAACAAACGACCTGCATTGATATTCAGCTTCATCGACAAAGCGTTGGCTTTCATATCAACGCCGAGCACCTCGACAAGCTCCGTTGGTGAGCCACACCACTCGGCATTGTCTGCGGTGATAAACGCCGCCACTTTCTCAAGCAAAGGTTCGGGCGGCTCTTTCCAAAGCTCCGTTTCCACTCGCTCCAATTCCCATAACAGTGTTTCGGTATTACGGACAAGGTGTAGCTTTTGGTCGGGTTGATCTCTACCCGAAACCTCAAGAGTGGCGTTGTTGCTTGTGCGCTTTTCCTTTTGCAGAATGAAGCCGCCGTCTGCTGCACCAAGCAGAGCCGTCGTGCCGGAGATCATATCGAACTTATCATCGGCATTCTGCTTTCGGGTGTGGTGTACGATTAAAACGCAAATGCCGTAGCGGTCAGTGAACTTCTTGATACGGTTGATAATTTCATAATCGTTGGCGTAACTGTAATTATCGCCGCCAACCTCACGCACCTTTTGGAGCGTGTCTATAATTATGAGTTTGGTGTCGCGGTGTTCGGTAACAAACCCCTGCAACTGTTCATCAAGTCCTTTGCCGATCTGACTTGCCGAAACAGAGAAGTACAGATTGTCTGCGCTCTCCGTTCCGAACATTCGATACAAACGTTCCTGAAGGCGGCGGTAATCATCTTCGAGTGCGAGATATAACGCCGTTCCTTTTCGGGTGGTATAGTTCCATAGTGGCGTTCCCGTACTAACGTGATATGCCAACTGCGCCATCAGAAAACTTTTACCAAGCTTGGGTGCGCCTGCAAAGATATACGTTCCCGGATAGAGCAAGCCGTCAATCAGTGGCGGCTTGCTTTGGTAAACGGTGTAGTACAGTTCGGTCATTGACACGGTTTTGAGGTAGGACGGGTCCATCATCTTAATCATTTCACGCTGAATTTCCTCAAAACTCTTGATATTTTCATCTTCTGCGGTTATAATATTTGCAGTACATTTTTGAGAAGGCTGCTCCGTATCTGCGCCAACAGATACATTCGGGGCAGTCTTTTCCGTTATATTTGTCATTCAGATCCCTCCTTTAATCCATACAAGGTTTTGTTGATTTGGTCGATAACTTCAAGCAAGTCAGCACTGACGTTGCCGCCGCTTTTGATACGCTTCAATTCATCAAGGACAGCGGCGAGTTCAATTTTGAGAGCCTTATACACTCTCGGATTGCCTTCCACCATAATTTCTCGGTCGGTACATTTGCGGTAGCAGTATTCCTGCTTTGTGAGTCCCGACAGCGCAACAATGCGGTTTATCGTTTCGTGTTCTTCCGGTGATACCCGAAACCCTACGGTGATACATCTAAAGCGGTCGTGTTTATCTAAATTCTTAGCTGACATTTTGCGTTGGCTCCTTTCGGAAATTATTGAGCTTGTCTGCCATATCCGTCTGTGTGGACGGGAACAGATGAGCGTAGTTATAAGTGATATTGATACTTTCGTGTCCTACACGGTCGGCAATCGCCACCGCCGAATATCCCATTTCAATTAAGAGTGAAACGTGGCTGTGTCGCAGATCGTGGATGCGGATACGCTTAACCCCTGCTTCATCTGCGCCCCTTGTCATTTCTCGGTGCAGATAATTCTTTGTGATAGTAAACACTCGGTCGTTCTTTTGCAGACCGTAGATTTTTGCGAGAAATTCCTTGATTTCTTCTACAAGAAAATCGGGCATTTTAATCACACGGTTGCTTTTCGGTGTTTTCGGCTCGGTAATTACATCCCTGCCGTCAATGCGCTGATAGGACTTATTGATTGTGACCGTACCACGCTCAAAATCGAAATCGCCTGCGGTCAAGGCTAACAGCTCGCCCTCACGGATACCGCACCAATACAGCATTTCAAATGCGTAATAAGATATGGGTTTGTCCATCACTGCAAAGGCAAATTTCTGATACTCATCTTGTGTCCAAAAGAGCATTTCACGGCTTTTCGCCTTGCCCATATTGCCGACCTTAGCGGCGGGATTTTCTTTCAAGCCATAGAACTTAACGGCGTGATTAAAAATAGCGCTGAGCTGATTGTGGAGCGTTTTAAGGTACACGGGAGAGTATTTCTTGCCGTTCTTGTCGCAACCCTTAATCATTTCATTCTGCCAAGCAATAATATCTCTCGGCTGAATATCGCTGATTTTACGCTTGCCGAAGTACGGCAGGATCTTCGTGCGGATAATATGCTCTTTGGTGTGCCAAGTGTTTTCTTTTATGCGATTCTTCATATCCGCCGTATAGGTTTCAATGAAACTCGCAAAGGTCATACTCAGGTCTGCCTGAGTTTTGTTCAAAAACTCACGCTCCCAAGCAACTGCTTCACGCTTAGTCGGAAAACCTCTCTTTTGGCTCTGCTTAGTACCGCCCTTCCAATCGGGGATACGGTACACAACTCGCCAAGTGTTTGTTTTTTCATCTTTATAAACAGCCATTTATCATCACTTCCTTTCTTTTGCTTTGGCTGGATCGTAGCAAGTTTTATCAATGAAATATTGTTTGTTGACCTTACCTGCTACTGTGAAAAATCCTAATTCCTGCATTTCGGCATTCATTTTTCTTATTACCTTGTAGGCAAATGATTTCGATACTTTGAGAGCCTTTGCAACTTCATCAACAGTCATATAATAATCTTCAAACATTGCTGCTCCTCCTTTCCTTGTTTTTATTGCCGTGTTTGATTTTGCCGTTCTACCCAAGTGTCGTTCCTGCCCCTGCTTTTTCAGCGACGTTTGCTCGCTCGCTTCCTTTCGGAAGGTCTTGGCGGAGTATCCCACTTAGACGGTCATTTAGTTGTTCGCAAACGCACTAACGGAATTTGCTTAATCTTATTATACTAACGGATTTCCGTTAAGTCAATAGTTTTTCGAAAAAATCTTAAACTTTTTTGCTTTTGTTATCTTGACATATCCTAACTCTATATGCTATACTCATTATACAATGTACTGTAAGGAGTGTATTTGCTATGGCAATCGGTGAAAGAATTAGATTTTTCCGCAATCTCAAAGGTATGACACAAAAGTTTCTCGGTGTTCAGGTCGGCTTTCCTGAGAAAACTGCTGATATTCGTATGGCACAGTATGAATCCGGCTCAAGATCACCCAAAGCAGATTTGACACAATCGCTTGCTGAAGTGTTGGGTGTTTCTACTATGGCGTTAAATGTTCCCGACATTGACACTGACCTCGGCTTTATGCACACGCTGTTTGCATTAGAGGATATTTACGGATTAAAGATCGACAAGCTTGATGATGAAGTTTGCATCCGTCTTGACAGAAACAGAGGAACATCTTACATTTCCTTGCTTGAGCGTTTTACCGCTTGGCAAAAGGAAGCAGAGAAGTATCGCAACGGCGAAATTAGTAAAGAGGAATATGACCGTTGGCGTTATACATACCCCGAAGTAGAGGTGCAGCGTACAAGGGAGTCCCTTGACCTACTTCGTGAAGAACGCAAGTCCGAAACCGAATAATTTGAGCAACAAAAAAGAGCTATTAGATTTCAAACAAAAATCTAATAGCTCTTAATTTTATTTATGAATAATTTTCAGATGTTGCCAAAACGTTGCCACGAGGCTTTTTCAAACCTCAAAAACCCAGTGTTTATGCGGGTTTTAAGCGTTTTTGGTATTACTCCCATTCGATACTGGCTGGCGGCTTATTGGTAATGTCATAAACAACGCGGGAAATTCCCGGCACTTCCTGTAAGATCTGCTGGGAGATCCTGTCCAGCAGCTCATAGGGGATCCGTGCCCATTTGGCGGAGAGAAAATCATCGGTGGTCACCGCCCGCAGAGCAAGCACATAGCCGCCGTCGGACTGGGTATCCGTGAGCACCGCGAAATACTGCCCAAGGTGCCGGTGCATATGAGCCTTTTCCAGCTCGGAGGCAAATACAGAATCCGCCTGCCGCAGCAGCTCCAGCTTCTGCGGCTGCACCTCGCCCACGATACGAATGGCAAGACCCGGTCCGGGGAAGGGCTGGCGGTCTACCAGAAACTCCGGCAGCCCCATGGTTTTTCCAAGCTGCCGCACCTCATCCTTAAACAGGTAGCGCAGCGGCTCGATCAGCTCCTTGAAGGCCACGCGGTCAGGCAGCTTCCGCATATTTTCTCTGCTGGGGATTACATCCCAGTACCCGGGATAATTCCCCATAATATCGGGATAGATAGTACCCTGTGCCAGGAAGTCCACACCCCCCAGCTTCTGTGCCTCCTCCTGAAACACCCGCACGAATTCCTCACCGATTACCCGGCGTTTTTCCTCCGGATCGCAAACGCCCCGCAGCACCTGAGCGAATCGCTCCACCGCGTCTACCCGGATAAAATTGGTATTCATTCTGGAGAAAAATGCCTCCACCTGCTCCGGCTCATTTTTCCGCAGCAATCCGTTATCCACAAAAATACAGGTAAGCTGATCGCCTACCGCACGGCTGAGCAGCGCGCCCACTACGGAAGAATCCACGCCGCCGGAAAGTGCCAGCAGCACCCGTCTTTTTCCGATTCGCTGCCTTGCCTGCTCCACGGTCATGTTGAGGATGTTCTCCATAGTCCAGTCCTCGTGAGCACCGCAAGCCTTGGTCAAAAACCGCCGCAGCATCCGCTCTCCGCCCTCGGTATGTCCCGCCTCCGGGTGGAACAGCGTGCCATATAGCTGCCGCCGGGGACAGCTAAACGCAGCAATCGGGCAGGGGGCAGCACTGGCGGTGGCGGAAAATCCCGCAGGAAGCGTGTCAATCCTGCCGCTGTGATCCATCCAGCCGATGGTCACCGGGGGCATACCGGAAAACAGCACCGCTTCCTCGCCCAGCTTGGTCACCGTACGTCCGCAAACCGGCTGGGACGCGCTCACCTGTCCGCCCAGCAGCCGCGCCATGGTCAGGCAGCCGCTGCCGATCCCCAGCACCGGAATCCCCAGCTCAAAGATTCTGGGATCAAGCCCATCAAGCTGCGCCCCATCTCCCACAAGCATAATGCCAATGGGGGCAAACTGGCGTACCTGCTCCGCCGTCATGCTCCCGGCGGAACGAAGCTCGCAGAACACATGGCAGCCACGGACACGGCGGGTCAAAAGCTGCCCGTACCGTCCGCCCATATTCAAAATCAGAAGCTTCTGCATAGGAAACCTCCACAAAATGAAAATAGTTACTGATATTATGCCTTTTTCTGACATAAAAAGCAAGGTGCGGCTATGTTGAAATTTGCCGAAACAAACTCCTGATGCTTGGATAAATTACACAAATTCCCTCCGTTAATCCGGCAAAAAAACTATTTACGATCCGCATTTTTTCGTGTATGATAATGAGGTACACAGAGTAGGGGCCTCGCGTAAAGTGCTGCCTTAATGGGGAGTTGTCTGGCAGACGAAGGATTTTTCCGCGATGAGGTTTCCGCGCCCGCTGCGTCATATTGGAGAAGCTCCTTTATGCAGCAACGATTTTCGGTGGGACGAACGGTCTGCATCCACGGTCGCTGCTTTCCATGGGCAAAGTATGTCCAGCTCCCCTTTCGGCTCAGCCGCAAGGGGAGCTTTTTGCCCCGTCCGTCCCAAAACAGGAGGAACTGTCCATGTCTAAATCCATAAGATCCGCCGCCGTATATCCCTCCCCCTTTTGCAGGGGCTACTGGGTTGACGCGGCATCCGAGCTGAAAAGCACGAAAATGCTGGTGGTCACTGCGCTGATGATCGCGCTGCGTATTGCCTTGAAGCCCTTGGCGATCCCCCTGGGGCCTCAGCTCAGCATCCAGACCGCCATGCTCGCCACCGCCCTTGGGGCGATGATTTACGGGCCTGTGGTGGCAATTCCCGCCGCGATCATCTCCGACACCGTGGGCTTCATGCTGTTTCCCACAGGAGATTATTTTCTTCCCTTTGTGCTGACAGAGATCGCCAGCACCGTGATTTATGCCCTGCTGCTCTACCGCGCCAAGCTCACTCCCACCCGGGTGATTTTGTGCCGGTTCTTCATCTGCTTTTTTGTCAATGTAGTTTTGCAGCAGCTAATCTACGCATGGTGGTATGCCTACATCGGCAATCCCGAGGAAGCAAAGGAGACGGTTCTGGGTGTCATGACCGTCAGCCGTATCTTTAAGAATCTGGCCATGTTCCCGGTGGAATCGGTAGTTTTAACGCTGTTTTTGCGCTATCTCATGCCGTTGGTGAAGCGGATGGGGCTGATATTCGGTGAGGACGGGGATTTGCGTTTTACCAAAAAGCAGATCATCACCCTTGTATGCCTGCTGCTGGTGGGCATAATGAGTGCCACCGGCTACCTTGCCTACCGCTACAGCAACACCTCCCGCTCCGCGGACTTCTCCGACAAGCAGCGGGTGCAGGCCAATCAGGAGCTGACCCGGCTGGTGCTGGAGCGCACCGATGATTGGGACGACCAACCCGTGGTGTGCATCGTGGACAGTGCCTATCGGGAGCTGTTTGCCACGGATACGGATTATACCGTGTCGGTGTATATTGTGGACGAAGAAGCCTTTGCCGCGGCACAGGCGCGCGACAGCAGCTACACCATGGACACCCTGTGGGGATACTCTAAGAGCGGCCCAAAGAAGGATCCCTACCAGACCTTAATCAAGGTGGCCACCGTCACCGTGACGAAGAATGAGAAGACCGGCGACTTTACCAAATTCAACATGATCGCGCTGATGTAGAGATGAACCGGCTCCCCTTTCCGGGGAGCTCAGAGTGTCGATAAACCCCTGTCATTGCGAGGAGGCCCCTTGCGGGCCGACGTGGCAATCTCATTTTATTCCTTTAACAACCCAAAAACGCGCATAATCCCAACAAAACTGCGTAGATTCTAATTGAGATTCCCACGGTCGCTTCGCCCTCCGCTCAGAATGACAATTCCTTTTCCTGCGCAAAAGGGTGCGTTGCAAATCTCATTTTGCAACGCACCCTTTTTCTATAGCAGCCGAATGGCTGTTGTAATATTTCGGACCAGGCTGCTGTCAGCGGTGCTTTCAATCTTGTAGGAGATATCGAAATAGCCGCTTTCGCCGTCTGTAGAAACAAATTCCACAGAGAAATCCGTTATTTTCAGATCGGGGTACGCACCGGAATTCACCAGTGCCATCTCCGTTTTACTGTAGGAATCATAAATTTTCACGATTCCACCGTCGGTGTCGCAGAAATAGCCATCCCGCACGCCGTATTCCCGATTTGTGAATACAAAGCCCCCCGTGCCGTCCGGACGGACATCCTGACTGTAGCGCAGCAGGTCGCCCAGACTGGTATTCAGGGTATCCGCCAGCATGGCACTGTTGGAATCGAAAATGGATTTTTGATATGCCACCGTTCCGGAATTCATGCCGATGCCGATTCCCACTGCCAAAAGCACCATGATGACCAGAGTCACCAGCACCTCCATCAGCGTAAAGCCGGCATTTGCTCTTGTCTTTTTCATGTGCCGTCTCCTTGTGCCACGTAGTAGGCATACAGCCCGCCGGTGTCGCCATAGATTTCCACTTCCACAGACCCCATGGTTTTCGTGCCGTTAAGGCTCATGGACACCGTTCCTGCTGTCCCCGCGCCCGACACGCCCTTCTCCACCGCGGTAATCAGGGCCTGATTGTCGGCATCGGTCTGCTTTGCCTGTGCGTTCATGTAGGTAGAGGTGGTGATCATGGAGTACAGCACCACAGAGCCCAGCGTGAATATCAGGATCGCGGCCAGTGCCTCGATCAGGCTCTCGCCCCGCTTGTTTTTCAGCTTTTTCATGCCGTCAAGCCCCCTTTTCCACCACCGGATCGTCCAACAGGATCACCGTCTGGGTAGACTGGGTGACCGTTGTGGAAGACTCGGTGACCAATGTGCTGCTGATGGTCGTCTTTGTCTGATGGTAGGCTTCCATCTCCACATGCACCTGACTGTCCGCTCCGAAGGTCACAGAAAAATCGTACAGGTCTGCGGCCTCGCTGTGGTTAGTGAAATACGCTTGGGTCTTGCTGCCGGTTACCGGGCCGCTCAGCTCCACCGTGCCGGACAGCTCCGCGCCGGAGGTCAGGCTGTACTGATACCAGAATTCAACCATGGTATCCATGTCCGTCGGGAAATTGACCAGAGTGACACCGGCTGTGCTGGTCGCGCCGCTTTTCCGCAGGAACTGCCATACCGTGGTTTCCACCGCGATGCGCTGCATCGGAGTCAAACTGGTGTTCGCGGGCAGGCTTATCGTGACGGTGCGCTGCGGGGTGGCACCGTCCACCGTCTTTGTTATGTCCGAGACGGTAAGCTGTATAGCCCCGTCTCCGCTGGCCAGCTCCTGCGCCACCAAAAGCGCGGCAGAGCGTGTATTTATCTGATCCTGCTGCTGGGTCACCCGCTTGGCGCGGTAGCTGTTGGCAGCCGCTGCCGCCATCACGGATCCGCCCACAAACAGGCAGAACATCAGAAACACCAGCGCGAGGATCATAGTCGCTCCGGTCTTGGAGCGAAGCTTGCGTTTTATTCGGTTCATACGCAATACGCTCCTTTCTTAGCAGGGCTCCGCAATACAATCCGCCGCCCGATACTTGAAGTTCAGCTCTACCATGCTGGAGCTGGCAGAATCTTCCTCAACGGCCAGAATTCCCACTTCCGCGCCGGTGGAAGAGGTGACCATGACGAACGTAGAGCCATCGTAGTCCACCCACTTACTGGTGGAATTATGCTTGATGGCGTAACCGTTGGTTCCCGCGGTGATCTTTGTGTAATAGACGCTGGAGCCAAGCAGATTTTTGTAACTGGCCTGCAGGTACTTGTATTTTCCTACAGGATTTGTAACCGTCCATTTAACTCCCGAGGTGTTGGACGCCACCGTCCAGAAGCAGGAGGAAAAGCCGTCCACGGTTCCGATATAGCTGTAGCTATCGGAGGACTCAAACTGGGTCTTCAGGCTGGTATTGAAGGCACCGGTCAAATTAAAGGTGCTGACCGTTCTCGCGGAGGTATCCGGCAGCAGCGCCACTGTAAAGTCCACGTCCGTAATGATGTAATACATATCCGCGCTGTAGCCGGTGATGTATAGCACCAAATCATTTCCTGACTCGTCCTGTATCGAGTGTCCCATGGATAAGACCGTTCTTTGAACGATCTGCTGCGTGCCCGCCGCGTCCTTGTACAGAGTAACCTGTCTTCGATTTCCCGTAACCACCACGCTCTCGACATATACAAGGGAATACGTATCGCCGCTTTTGAAATAATAGGACGTTGCAATGATGCCATCCGTTTCCGTGTCCGGAACCAGGTGGGAATACCATGGCGTTACCGCGGTATAGCCATCCACGACCCTGCTGATTTTATAGCCGCCGGAAGAGCCTTCCCCTTCCGAAGCCTTGTAAACGGAAATGCCGTCACCGAACTTCTGCCAGAACATTCCGGTGCCGCACTTGAAGCTGCAATCCGTCAGCTCCGCGTTAAAGCCAACCGGAAGCGTGTCCTCGTAGTCCAACGGGGTATAGCCGTATTGGCTTTCGGCTGATGTAGCAAATTCCTCCAGCGTTACACCCTCAATGGTGATGGTATCCGGGTTGTAATTCGTATGACTGAACAAATCGTAGTCTTGCACCGCTTCCATATTGTGCTGGATCTCTCCGAGGAATTGGTAGTAGCTGTTGGTGGCGGTGGTGGTGCAGTTGGAATATTTGCCTTGGTTTACATAACCCACGAACATACCCACCGGGCCATTGCCCACCTTGGAGGGGTCGGTGACGGCGGTATAGCCCGAGTTACTGCCCCTAAAGGCCGCGTCCACGGTAACGGTGGAGGAAATGTTCTGATAAGCGACTCCCGCGGCGTCGCTGCCTATCACGCCGCCGATAAAATACTTCTTTGTCACCGTGCCATCGGTGATTTTCGCCCCCGGTACGATCGCGCCGGAGACCGTGCCGCCGATAATGCTGCCGGCACTCATTTGGCCTACCAGACCGCCAATGCGGGCTTGCGCCGTGGTAGTCGGGGCATAGTTGATGGTTACACCGGCACTGCAATTGACGATATCGGCACTGTTTATGCCCACAAGTCCGCCCACATAGGTGGCGTTGGCTACATTCAAAGTGGAATTGGATACCTTGCAGTTATAGATCCGGCCGCCAGCCATTTGTCCGGTCAGGCCTCCCACGGTAAGTCCCGTAACGGTGGCGTTAGCCACATTCAGGCCCGTGATATTGGTGTTGGAGCCGATAAAGGCAAACAGACCGGCAAGATTGTTGTTAGCGACCGCACTGCCGCCGTTGGCGTAATAGCTTTTCGCGCTCAGTCCGGTAACATCGATCTTCAGATTGGATACCGTGTTGCCGTTGCCTATCACGTCCGCGTTGCCGTCACCGGCGAAATTCATCGCGCCGAACAGGTATCTGTTATGGATCGGCACAAAGTTGGGCAGTGCCCGTGCAGGAGCTTCCGTAGACGCGCTGGTGTAGCTGCTGCCGTAATGCGCAACTGTCTCATTCCAATCAATACTCTCGGAAAACACCACATTGCTAACCATTCTGGCAACGCTGGGAACAATGGCATTGAGATTCTGCAAATTTCTGCCGTTTGCCACGGCAAGGATATAGCCGCTCCCTGAGCCGTCGGGAATCAGGTAGTCAAACATGGGGTTCACGCCTGCCAGAAGTCCGGGCTGGAAGTCCAGATCGGCAACCTCTCCGCTATAGGATACATCCGCCCGGATGGTGACATTCTCACCGGGCAGGAGGGATGTAAATTGGCTTTCGTTGGTGATTGCCGTCAGACTGGTACTGCTCCCCTGCACCAGATTGGCAAAGCTGCTGAATTGTGCCAGAGAGTCCAGCGTATAGCTGATCGTCCGGGTGATTCCGTCGCTTTCCCAGCCGGTCGCAGCCGGACCGGAGCCCGAGGACAGCAGCTCCAGCGTTTTCGTTTTGCCGCTGGTTTCACCGGTCAAGGTCAGGCTGACGCTTAAGCCGCTGGCGAAATCTGCCTTCTTATCGCCTCCTGTATAGAACGCGCTGGGAGCGGTGACCTTTACGGTGACCACGCCCTCCTGGCCGTTGTCAAATTCCACCTCCACAGCTACCGGCTCCGGATCCGGCGCGGTGCTGGACAGGCCGCTGCCGCTGTAGTAGCCCAGCATGATGCTCTTGCGGGCAGCCTCATCCTCCCGGGGCAGATTGCCGCTTATGTAATCGCTCAGGATTTGCTCACTTGCCTCGCTGTAGAACACGGAATAGACATTGCCGGTAACGGGGTTGTATTCAATAATGATCTGCTCACCGCGAAGCTCCGCCTCCAGACTGTCTGCCGGCAGCACCTCGGCGAAGCTGTCCGTCTGGTCAGCAGCCGCTGTCAGGCCGGAGTAGGTGTAGACATATTCCGATGACAAGTCCGCCACGCCTGCCTTGGCTGCCGCGGTGATTGCGCCGGAATTGACGTTCTCACCTTGAAGGGTTGCCAGCGTACCGTCGCTGTGCATTTTGGACAGTCTGGTCTGCGCCGCCATGAAGATGGTCTTGGCATAGTCGTTGCGCTGCTTGAAATTCATGTTTCGTATGATGGTGGACGCCGATATAAACACCACGCCGCACAGTATGGCAATGATGCCCACCACGGTCAGCAGCTCCACCAGCGTGAAGCCTCTTTTCCCGGTCTTCCCCGAGAATTTTTTCCATAGACGTTTCCGCATAATCAACGACGTCCTTTCATATAGAATACGGCATAGTTCCGCTTATAGCTATAGATGGTATTATTTTATCATACCGTTTTCAATGGTTCAATGCGGCTTTTGCAAAAATGTGCACAAAATTTTATTTTTAAATTTGTATATATCGAAAAATATGCCTGCACGTGAATGAAAATTCGTTTTTACTCTTGCATTTTCTGCCATCATGGAGTAAACTAATCGTGAATATAGCCTTTATTATGTGGGTAGTCGGCACAATAAAATGCAGGCAGCCCAAGGGAGATTGGCATGGTTTATAAACGTCTGGGCGAGATTCTGCTCGCATCCGAATCCATTACAGAAGAACAGCTAAATAGAGCCTTATCTGTCCAGCGCAAGAACCCCACCAAGAAGCTGGGCGCGATTCTGCTGGATCAGGGCGCGGTATCTCAGCGGGATTTGTACCGGGCGTTGGAGCGTCAGCTTGGCGCGGAGTACATAGACCTGACCGGTATGGTTCTTCCCAAGGAAATGGCGCAGGTCGTCCCCCGTTCTTTGGCCACCAAATACTCGGTAGTGCCTGTAAAGTCGGACGATGAATCCATCCACCTTGCCATGGAAGACCCGCTGAACTTCGTGGCTACCGATGCCATCGCCATGGCGACCAAGAAGAAGATCATCCCCATGCTGGCCGCCGCTGAAGCCATTTCCCGGGCCATTGCCGATATCTACGGCTCGGAATCCGCGGAGAAGGCTTTGAAGGATCTGTCCGATGACGAAGATGAGCACAGCGATTTTCAGAATATCGTCGCCGCCAATATCATCGGCGCGGATTCGGAAAACGCTGCCCCCACCATCCGCTTGGTCAACAGCTTTTTGGAATACGCGGTAAACCAAAACGCCTCCGATATTCACCTTGAGCCCCGTGAAGCCTTCATGGCTGTGCGTATGCGTATCGACGGTGTGCTGCGTCAGGTGTTTACCGTCCCCCGCAATACCCAGAGCGCGGTCATTGCCCGCGTCAAGGTCATGGGCAACATGAACATCGCTGAGCACCGGATCCCGCTGGACGGACGAAGCAACGTCCGTATCGGCGACAAGGACGTGGACTTGCGTATTTCCACCCTTCCCACGGTCTACGGCGAAAAGGCGGTTATCCGTCTGCTGCATAAGTCCAGCGAGCTGCTGAGCACCGCGGGCATCGGCCTTACCGGCAAGAATTTGGACAAATTCAACGCCCTGCTGGAAAACTCCAACGGCGTTATTCTGATCGTGGGCCCCACCGGCTCCGGTAAATCCTCCTCTATGTACACCATGATTGGCAAGCTCAATACCGAGGAAGTCAATCTGGTGACCCTTGAGGATCCTGTGGAATACAATTTCGACGGTGTCAATCAGGTGCAGATCAACGAAAAGACCGGCATGACCTTTGCCTCCGGTCTGCGTTCGATCCTCCGTCAGGACCCGGATATCATCGCCGTTGGCGAGATCCGTGACGGCGAGACCGCCGATATCGCCATGCGTGCCGCTATCACCGGCCACCTTGTGCTTTCCACTCTGCATACCAACGATGCCCCCAGCACCATCGACCGTCTTTTGGACATGGGTGTTGAGAGCTTCCTGATCTCCTCCGCGTTGAAGGGCATCATCTCTCAGCGTCTGGTACGCCGGATCTGTCCCAACTGCCGGAAGGATTATACCGCCTCCCCCGAGGAGCAGAAGATGCTGCATATGCCGGTCGTGCCCGGACGGCGGTTCTATCGGGGCAAGGGCTGTCCCCTGTGCTTCAATACCGGCTACCGCGGCCGTATCGCCGTGTTTGAGATTTTGGTGCTCAGTGCCGATGTCAAGCAGGCCATCGCGGACAATGTGCCCCACAGTCAGCTTATGGAGCTGATCCATCAGAGCGACTTTGAGCCGCTTCTGGCGGACTGCATCCGTCTGGTGCTAAACGGCACCACCACCGTTGACGAAGCCTACCGCACCGTCAACTCCACCGATGTTCAGTTTTAAGGGGATTTTTCATGAGCAAGCTCTATACTGTCTATGAAGTTATCGACAAGGCCATGAAGCTGCGGGCCAGCGATATCCATATCGTCCGCGGGATTCCCATTCGTATCCGGATCGACGGTATCCTGAAGAATTTGGACGAAAACATCATGACGGAGGAAGACTGCGTGGCCTATGCCCGTGAGCTTTCCGCAAGCTATGATGAGATCTCCAAAATCGGCGAGCTGGATCTGGCTATCGGCACGCCGGACGGAACCCGCTGCCGTGTAAACCTGTTCCGGCAGCAAGGCTCTGTTTCCGCCGCCATCCGTATCCTGAACAGCCGGATCCCCAATTTGGAGGATCTGAATCTCCCTCCCCAGGTGATCAAATTCACGGAATATAAGCAAGGCATCGTGCTGGTCACCGGTGCTACCGGTGCGGGTAAATCCACTACCCTCGCCTGCCTGCTGGACCGCATCAACCATACCCAGCCCAAGCATATCATTACGCTGGAAGCACCCATCGAGTATGTTTATATTCCCGACCAGTGCGTGATCAACCAGCGGGACGTGGGCTTGGATACCCGTTCCTTTGAGGACGGTCTGCGTTCCATCCTCCGTGAAGACCCGGATGTTATCCTGATCGGCGAAATGCGTGACCTCAGCACCATCGAGACTGCGCTGGTCGCTGCGGAGACGGGTCACCTTGTGTTCGCCACCTTACATACCAATTCCGCGGCCGATACCATCGACCGTATCGTTAAGGTCTTCCCCACGGAGCAGCAGCCCCAGATCCGTATGCAGCTAAGTACCTGTCTGCAGGCGGTGCTGTGTCAGCAGCTCCTGCCCCATCAGAGCGGCAGAGGCCGTGTGGTGGCAACGGAGATCATGACCGCCACCCCCGCCATCCGCAACCTGATCCGTGAGGGCAAAACACCTCAGATCGACAACGCCATCACCACCTCCGCCGCGGAGGGCAATCAGTTGATGGATACCTCCCTGATTTCGCTGTACCGTCAGCATAAGATCAGCGCGGAGACCGCCGTCCACGCCGCCCACGACCGTGACTTCGTGCGGCAATCCACCGTGTTCTGATATCTTGTCATTGCGAGCGCAGCCGAGGAATCCGTCCCCCATCCCTTGGCCCCCGCTTTTAAGAGGGGGCTGGCAAAAATCTCTGATTTTTGACTGGGGGAGTTCGGTAAGCTCTCCATTCCTAGCTCCCCATACCTTCCCCCGAGGGGAAGGTGGCCGAGCGTAGCGAGGTCGGAAGGGGAACACGGGCGGCAAACCGAACATTACCGCCATATAACAGACTTCTTCCAAAGCCGCGGTATATCGCCATCCCACTCCCGGTTTCCTTCGGAAACCACCCTCTCCCCGGGAGAGGGAAATGTATCCGCGCCCCTTGCCTCCCCTCCTTGTCATTCCGAGCGCAGCCGAGGAATCCGTCCCCCATCCCTTGGCCCCCGCTTTTAAGAGGGGGCTGGCAAAAATCTCTGATTTTTGACTGGGGGAGTTCGGTAAGCTCTCCATTCCTAGCTCCCCATACCTTCCCCCGAGGGGAAGGTGGCCGCGCGCAGCGCCGGGGGGGAGTTCACCGTCATTGCAAGCTCTCTCATGACTTTTAGATTTTCAACGCAACGTCAGGCTTAATTGCGTTGCTTTGGGAAAGGAAGCACCAGCTATGATAACCTATCGCTATAAAGGCATGACCTCCGGCGGCTCTACTGTGGAAGGCATCATCGAAGCCTTCGACCAGCAGGATGCGCTGGCTAAGGCAAAGGAAAACTGCCGTATCCTCATCAGCGTTGAGCCGGTGAGCAAGGGTAAGTTTGGCGATTTGATGAGTGCCGACATATCCACGCTGCTTGGCCCCAAAAAAATCAAGGCAAAGGCCCTGAGCCTTCTGTGCAGCCAGCTTGCCATCGAGCTGAAAGCGGGACTCCCCTTGGTGTCCGCTCTGCGGCTGGTGGCGGAGAACGAGGAAGATAAGCACATCAAGGCACTTTTGAGCGAGGTAGCGGACGATGTCCACGCCGGCAACGGCTTGGCAGACTCCTTCGCTCTGCGTGGCCCTACTCTTCCAAAAACCTTTATCGAAACCGTCCGTGCCGGTGAGGAATCCGGTAAGCTGGACGAGTGCTTCGCCCGCATGAAGGAATACTACGAAAACTCCGCCGCCGTCAGTGCCAAGGTAGGCAGTGCTTTGATCTATCCTGCCCTGCTGATCACCGTGGCAGTCATCGTTGTGTGCATCATCATGATCGTGGCAGTTCCCGTCTTCGAGGAGTCCTTTTCCTCCATGGGCAACGAGCTGCCCGGCGTCACCAAGGCACTGATCGCCATCAGTAATTTCATGGTAGATTACTGGCTGATTTTGCTGGCAGTTATTTTGGTGATCGTCCTTGGAGGAATTCTGTACGGCAAGACCGATCAGGGCAGCCATTTATATGCCAGGATCATGCTTACCTTCCCCGGCATCAGCTTGGTAAACAGGATGAATGCCGCCTCCCAGTTCGCGTCCACCATGTCCACCATGCTTTCGGCAGGTCTGCCGCTGGTGCAGGCGTCCCAGATCACCGCCGCCACCGCCTCCAATCTGCTGATTTCCGAGGATATCCTCGCCGCCTGTCAGGGCGTTGTGGAGGGCAACCGCTTGGGTGACGGCTTGAAGAAAAGCCCCTGGTTCCCGCCGCTGCTGCTGGAAATGACCGCGGTGGGCGAGGAGACCGGTCAGATGGAGGAAACCCTGACCGTTATCTCCGACTACTATACCAAGGAAGTGGACGTGGCAGTAAAGCGGGCGCTGGAGATCCTGAACCCCGCCATTACCATGGTGCTTGCCGGACTGGTCGTGTTTATTCTGCTGTCCGTGTATCTGCCGATTTTCGGTATGTATTAATACTGTTATTGTGCGGGCGCAAAGCCCCGTGGCAATCCCCAAAATCTTCCCCGTACTAAAACAGCCTGTCATCCTGAGCGAGCACAGCGAGTCGAAGAATCCTCGCACCCCGTCCCCGCTCAGCAGCCCGTAAATGCGTAGATTCTTCGGCTACGGGCTTTGCCCTCCGCTCAGAATGACGATCCAATTTCGGTTAATTCCCGGGAATTCAACCCGTCCCGGTAGTTAATAAAAAAATCCATAAAAAAATTGTGAGGTATTCTTTATGAAGAAGATGAACAAGAAGGGCTTCACCCTGATCGAGATGCTGGTCGTTATCGCCATCATCGCCATCCTGGTCGCCATCATCATCCCCGTCATTTCCGCCGCCACCGAGAAGGCTAAGGAATCTTCTGACGCTGCCAACATCCGTGCTGCCATCGCTCAGGTTTCCGCTGAGGGCCTGTCCAAGGACTCCGCCACCGATGTTACCGTTAATCTGACTCAGACCGGCGAATTTGACCAGGCTTTCAACAAAGACAAGGACAAGATTGGTGGCTATTCCGTCTCCAAGTTCAAGGGCAGTGAAGTGACTGTTGTGGTTTCTTGGGATGCCACCAATGACGCGGTCGTCGTGAAGGTTAATGGCGCCGCTATCGCTCTGGGTTAATAACAAGGAAATCACTCAGTAAGTTTTGATCTAACCCCTTTTGCAACCCACATACCTCTGTTGGGACACAGGCCGTTCGGGTTGCGGCCTGTGTCCCCTAGGTATGGGCATAGCTTTGGGCCCTGCAGGTCAGGACCCAAAGCTATGCGAATTTATAGGAAAGATTGAGGAAATCCATATGCGTAGCAAAAAAGGCTTTACCCTAATTGAGATGCTGGTGGTCATCGCCATCATTGCCATTCTCGTTGCCATTATTATCCCCGTGGTCAACGACACCACCCGCAAGGCAAAGGCTTCTGCCGATGCCGCCAATCTCCGCGTGGTTTTAGGCGAACTGAATGTGCAGGTGGTAGATGGGCAAAAGACCGTTGCCGAGATCCTCAGCTCTACGGATTATACTACCAGCAAATACGATCCCGATGCGGTGCTGTACGCCGTATACGAAGAACCCGGCTTTGTGGCCGTGTATTATGTAAATGGCTCTACTTACTACAGTCTGGATTATCTGGCGGATGTTGCCACCAACGGAGAATCCTCCCTGTCCACCGCCAAGCCCTCATTCCCCAACGGCACTTGGTATACGGTCGGCGGCTAAGCCCCTAGTACCATGTTTCAGCTAAAAGTTTATATCGCGCCAAAGCCTTCTCCTTGAGGA
>CAZAOL010000016.1:0-18099 GCA_964486785.1 uncultured Oscillospiraceae bacterium | reverse complement strand
TCCTTTTTTGATGGACGGCGACTATTTTGTGGAGTAGGCGCAATCCACCCAGATATGCACACTATACCATATATTCCAAATGATTGCAATGGGCTTGCCTTACAATTTTCCCCCCTGAAATTTGGATATTTTGCCATGCCGATACATAATCACCGCCGTCGCGGTCATACTAAAGCCGAAAAGGCGGTGATTCCTCTGAAAGATTACTCCTGCCAAACCCGGATCCTGTCCGGCGCGGGTGCGGTATCGGCGTTGGGGGAGCTGAAGGCACAGCGGCTGCTGGTGGTAACGGATCCCTTTTTCTACAAAAACGGCACAGCCGGACAGCTTGCCCGCATTGCAGGTGCCCCGTATACCGAATACTTCCACGAGATCTCCCCCGACCCTTCGGCGGAGCTGGCGGCCCGGGGCGCGGCGGCGGTGCGTCAGCACAAGCCGGATACGGTTTTGGCTTTGGGCGGCGGCAGTGCCATGGACTGCGCCAAGGCTATGGTCTATTTTTCCGGCGTGGACTGCAAGCTGATCGCCATTCCCACCACCTCCGGCTCCGGCTCGGAGGTGACGGACTTCGCGATTTTGACCCATGGCGGCGTGAAGCACCCCCTTGTGGATGCCAAGCTGCGCCCGTCCATGGCGATCATCGACCCGGATCTGGTGGCTGCCTTACCGACTACTTTGATCGCCGACGGCGGCTTTGATGTGCTGACGCATGCGGTGGAGGCCTACGGCTCAAAAAACGCCAATGCCTTTACCGACGCGCTGGCGCAGGATGCCTTCCGCACCGTGCTCTGGGAGCTGCCGAGATCCTTTCGCGGTGACCTGACTGCCCGGGGAGCGGTGCATACCGCCGCCACCGCGGCGGGGCTTGCCTTTACCAATGCGGGGCTGGGGCTTTGCCATGCCCTGTCCCACAGCTTGGGCGGTCAGTTCCACCTGCCCCACGGCCGCCTGAATGCCATCATTCTTCCGGTGGTGCTGGCCCGGTGCGGATCGGCAAAATTCCCCAAGCTCGCCCGGCTGGCCGGACTGGAGGGACAGTCGGACGCGGTGGCTATGCGGAATCTGCTCAATGCCCTGAGCCGGCTTCGCCGGGAGCTGCAGCTTCCCGCCACCCTGGCACAGGCGGGGATTTCTCCGGCGCAGGTGCGGCAGACGGCGGATGCCATTGTAGAGGCGACGCTTGCAGACCCCTGTCAAGCAACCGACCCGCTGACGGTAACCCCCGGCCTGATCCGGGAGCTTTTGCGGGAGGTCACCGGCCGTGGCTGACAACCTGATCAGCGTGGGGCTGGATGTGGGGACTACTACCACCCAGCTTATCGTATCCCGTCTGCACATTGAAAATCAGGCATCCGCTTTCGCCGTGCCGGAGCTGGCGATCACCCAGCGGCAGCTATTGTATCAAAGTCCTGTCCGCTTCACGCCCATGCTGGACGCCAACCGGGTGGACGGAGAAGCTTTGGGGCATTTGGTGGAGGAGGAATATTCCAACGCCGGCATCACCCGGCAGCAGGTGGACACCGGGGCGGTGATCATCACCGGAGAAACCTCCCGCAAGGAAAACGCCCAAACGGTGCTGCACCATCTTTCGGACTTTGCCGGAGAGTTCGTAGTCGCCACCGCCGGACCGGATCTGGAAAGCGTGCTGGCGGCAAAAGGCGCGGGGGCGGTGGAATACTCCCGGCGCACGGGAGAAACCGTGCTGCATATGGATATTGGCGGCGGCACCAGCAATCTAGCATGGATAGAATCCGGCAAGATCGTCCGTACCGGCTGCCTGAACATCGGCGGGCGGCTGGTGCGGCTGGACAGCGAAGGAAAGGTTACGTACCTTTCTCCGGTGCTGGAGGGGCTGACCGGACTGCGTCTTGGGGACTGTCCCGATGCTCGCCAGCTTTCCCAACTGGCGGATACGCTCACCCAGGGCTTGGAAATGGCGGCGGGACTGCGCCCGCCCACAGAGCTTCTGGACAGGCTCACCACCGCCGAAGCCGCACCCCTTCCCGCAGGTCAAAAAAGCGAAGTGATCAGCTTTTCCGGCGGCGTGGCGGACTGTATCGACACCGTCCATCCGCCCCTTGCCTTTGGGGACATCGGCCCGATTTTGGGACAAGCCATTGGTCAAAGCCGCCTGTGCGCGGGGAAATATATTTTAGGCGAGCAGACCATCCGTGCCACGGTGATTGGCGCAGGCTGCCACAGCACCCAGCTTTCCGGCAGCACCGTATTCCACCGGAACGTGGCCTTCCCGCTGAAGGGGCTTCCGGTCTTGCCGGTATCTCGGGAGCTGCTGGGCGATCCCGTCCGGCTTCACGCCCAATTGGAAGCTCAGGATACGCCCCCCGTGCTGTCGCCGGAGGAACTTCCCTCGGACTACCCGAAGCTGACTGCCTTGGCGGATACACTGGCAAAGGCGATCCCTCAAGGGCCGATCTATCTGGCACTGAAGCAGGACGCGGGAAAGGCTTTGGGGCAGGCACTGGCACTGCGTCTGCCGTCTTCCCGCCCCATCCTGTGTCTGGACGGTCTGTACCTTACCCAAGGCAGCTATCTGGATGTGGCGGCCCCGGTAGGCCCGGCATTCCCTGTAGTCATCAAAACACTGGTATTCTCCCATTAAATTTGAAAGGAAGCGCATTATGGACACCAATTCTTTAGGTATGATCGAAACAAAGGGCCTCATTGGCGCGATTGAGGCGGCAGACGCCATGGTAAAATCCGCCAACGTTCAACTGGTAGGTAAGGAGCAGGTAGGCGGCGGACTGGTCACCGTCATGGTACGCGGCGATGTGGGCGCGGTAAAGGCCGCCACCGATGCCGGCGCGGCAGCGGCGGAAAAGGTGGGCGAGCTGATCTCCGTCCATGTTATCGCCCGTCCCCATACCGAGGTGGATGCCATTCTCCCCAAGCACACCAGCCGTCCCGCGCCTAACGGGAAAGCCTGATGCTCTATACCGAGCAGACCGTCCGTGACAATCTGCGAAACCGGGACGGTCAGCGGGTGTTCTATTTGGATTCCAAGGACTCCCTGACCCCCGGCGCCCGGGATCTTCTCACCCGGGAGCGGATCCCCATTTTGCCTGCGTCTCAGGCAAAGCCCCAAAGCCACCGGCTGTTAAACGGCGGGACCATGGCGGAAAAGCCGGAGCATATGACCCACCTGCACGGGGATGTTCTGGTGTATAAGACCCACCCCCGCATCGCTTTTCGGGGTGCGATGGACACACTGGAGGCGGAGCTTTTACTGTGTGCCGCCCAAAACCCTCAGGTCTGCAAGGAGCTGACGGAGCTGCTGGCATTGGCACGGGAGCTTCTGCGCTGTGAGGTGTTGTCCCAAAGCGTCACCATGGATACCCTTTGCGGACTGACACCGCAGCAGCTCCGGGAGCACAGCCACCGCCCGCAGGACTTTTACGGGCAGCCCCATTTTATGCCCCAGCCCACGGACGATCCGGCGGTTTTGCGGCTCAACCTGTGCCGCTGTGCCGCCCGTGCCGCGGAGCTGGCAGCCGCCCACGCCTTCACCGACCGGGACGGAAACTGCACCCGTACCGACCTTCTGCAAGCCCTCAACCGCATGAGCAGTATGCTCTATATACTCATGATCCGCACAAAATCATCACGTACCGACACACCGCGATAAATGAAACGTATTGTAGGGGCGGGTCAGAATCTGCCCGGAGGGGGACGACCATTGCGCGTTTGATCCAAACGGGTAATGGCGGTAAGATTTCGGGAGGGTCAATGACCCTCCCCTACGAAAAGCGTTTTCATTAAGAATAACAACGGGATTCTATATCGTCCCCCAAGTAAACACCATCATTTTGCATTTCCTAAAGGAGTGGTCACTACGACTCCCGAAGCCATTGATTCCATTACGGAAACCATCATCCGGCGGCTTTTCGTCCCCATGGAAGCCTCCGGCCGCCACGTTCATGTAACCCAGGCGCAGGCGCACACCCTGTTCGGTCACGACCTGACCCCGGAACGCCCCCTGTCCCAGCCGGGGCAGTACCTGTGCAAGGAGCGTGTTCAGATATCCGGCCCCAAGGGGACACTGAAGAATGTTGCCGTCCTCGGCCCTGCCCGCAAGGAGGCGCAGGTGGAGATCAGCCTGACAGACAGCCGCCTTTTAGGCTTAAACGTTCCCGTGCGGCTTTCCGGCAGCACGGAAAACACCCCCGGCGCGCTTCTAATCGGCCCTGAGGGGCAGGTGAGCCTTTCCCAAGGCGTTATCGCGGCGCAGCGTCATATCCACCTTTCCCCGGAGGATGCCCGGCGTTTCGGCGTTACGGACGGACAAACCGTATCCTTGCAAACCTTTACCTCCCGCCCGGTGGTATTCCGGGAGGTGGCGGTGCGGGTAAGCCCTAAGTTTCAAACGGCGGTGCATCTGGACTATGACGAGGCCAACGCCTGCGGCTTCCGCAGCGGCGACTTCGGGAGGATCCTGTCATGACCCGGGGCTTACTAATCGGCAGCAGACCTCCCGTGGAGCTGGGGTGCGAATATGTCACCGCCCCGCCTTACGATGTGATCGTGATCGGCTCGCTGACGCTGGGAGAGCTATTGTGCTTTCGGAATGAGTGCGTCCTGACAGCACTGGGGGAGGGCACGCCGGTATACCTGTATACACCGGGGCTGCCAACAGCCCCTAAAAACCGCACTCTGGCAGGCGCGCTTGCCACCGCCCAGCGGGAGCTGAAAAACTGGGGCGTGCTGTTCACCGACGGCGGACGCAGGCGGCTGATCACCGCTCAGGAGGCAAAGCAGCTCCGGCTCAGCGGGAAAGCCCCCGGCCCGGGGGCGGTACTGACACCTCTGGCAAAGGAAATTTTGGAGGGATTGGATTGAAAATCGGAACGGTTACCGGCTCTGTATGGGCCACACGAAAGGCAAGCTGCCTGATGGGACAGACCTTTCTTTTAATAGACACCGGCAGCGGACAGCTTGTGGCGGCAGATCAGGTAGGCGCGGGCACAGGCGACCGGGTGCTGCTTGCCACCGGGACGGTGGCATCCCGCTACTGCATGGACGCGCCCATTGACGCGGCGGTGGTGGCGATTTTAGATCAGGAAGACCGGACTGCCTGAATTTCGGAGGTGAAGCCATGTCCGCACATGAAATTGTAATCACCGTCATGGCACTGGCGGCGCTGCTGGGCGCGGCGGACCGTATTTTCGGCAACCGGCTGGGGCTGGGGCAGGAGTTTGAAAACGGCATTTTAGCCATGGGCTCGCTGGCAATCGCCATGATCGGTATCATCACCCTCGCCCCGGTGCTGGCGGCACTGCTGAAGCCGGTGATCGTGCCGGTGTACCGCTTTCTGGGGGCAGACCCCGCCATGTTTGCAGGAACGATCCTCGCCTGCGACATGGGCGGCGGCGCGCTGGCGCAGGAGCTGACCGCCGATTCTCAGGCGGCTCTGCTGGGCGGTGTCATCACCGGCTCTATGCTGGGTGCTACCGTGGTGTTCACCATCCCTGTGGCCATGGGCATCCTCGCCCCCGAGGACCGGGGCGCGATGGCAAAGGGCATCCTCTGCGGCATCGTCACCATTCCGGTGGGGGTGCTGGTGGGTGGACTGGTTGCGGGCTTTCCGGCAGGTATGGTGCTGCGCAACCTGATCCCCATCGTGGTGATTGCCGCGCTGATCGCGCTGGGGCTTTGGAAAGCGGAGCGGTGGATGATCCGGGGCTTTGCCGTGTTCGGCAAGGCGGTGGTGGCCATCATAACCGCAGGACTGGCAGCCGCCATTTTTGAAGCCCTCACAGGCATTGCCCTGATCCCCGGCATGGCACCCATTGAGGAGGGCTTCCAAACGGTGGGCGCGATCGCCATCGTGCTGGCAGGCGCGTTTCCGCTGGTATTTTTGCTGACCCGGCTGCTGAAAAAGCCGCTTTTGAAGCTGGGACACCTGCTGGGCATCAACGATACCGCCGCGGCGGGATTGATCGCCAGCCTAGCCAATTCCATCGCCACCTTCGGCATGGTAGACAAAATGGATGAACGGGGCAAGGTGGTAAACATCGCCTTTTCCGTATCCGCCGCCTTTGTATTCGGCGACCATTTGGGCTTCACCGCGGGCTTTGCCCCGGAGCTGCTGCCCGCGGTCATCGCCGGAAAGCTGGCAGGCGGCATCACCGCCATCGCCGTGGCCCTGTTCCTCACCCGAAAGAAATCCTGATAAGCCATGCTTTACGAGGGCGAGATCCCCCCCCGCGCGCTTGCCCCCGCTTTTAAGAGGGGGCTGTCAAAAATCTTTGATTTTTGACTGGGGGAGTTCGGTAAGGTGTTCGTTCTTTGCTCCCCCCAGTGTGCGCACTGGGGCACCCCCCTCATAAATGCGGGGGGCAAGGGGACGGCATAGCCTTTCAATACGTCCGTGTAGTGGACGCTGCAATGATTTGCTAACTCACATCCCCCCGCATTCAAACCAACCGTAAAGGGGTTAACCATGAAACTGAAAACCACGCTACTGGGAAAAACCTACACATTCCGTGACTTAAAGGATGTCCTTGCCAAGGCCAACGAAGAAAAGACCGGCGACGCTCTGGCGGGTCTTGCCGCTGAGAACGCCCAAGAGCGGGTGGCGGCGAAGGTGGTGCTTTCCGCCGTGACCTTAGCCGACCTGCGGGAGAATCCCGCCGTGCCCTACGAGGAGGACGAGGTCACCCGCATCATCCAAGACGATGTAAACGAAGCCACCTACGCAAAGATCCGGGGCTGGACGGTGTCCGACCTGCGGGAATGGATCCTATCGGAAACCACCTCCGGCGGGGATATCCGCAAGATCAGCCGGGGACTTACGTCGGAAATGGTCGCGGCGGTGGCAAAGCTCATGAGCAATTTGGATCTGATCTATGCCGCAAATAAGATCACCGTCACCGCCCATTGCAACACCACCATCGGTCTGCCGGGAACGCTTTCGTGCCGCCTGCAGCCCAACCACACCACCGACGACCCGGAGGGCATCACCGCCTCTACCTTAGAGGGACTGAGCTTCGGCGCGGGGGATGCGGTGATCGGTCTGAATCCGGTGACGGATTCTCCGGAGCAGGTGGGCAAGGTGCTGCGCCGTTTTCAGGAGATCAAGGAGCACTGGGAGATTCCCACCCAGATCTGCGTCCTTGCCCACGTCACCGCACAGATGAAAGCGGTGCGTAACGGCGCGCCCTGTGACCTGATCTTCCAGTCTATCGCCGGAAGTCAAAAGGGGAATGAAGCCTTCGGCTTCTCCGCCGCCACCTTGGAGGAAGCCCGTCAGCTCCTGCTTCGTGACGGCACGGCAGAAGGACCCAACGTGATGTATTTTGAAACCGGACAGGGCTCGGAGCTTTCCAGTCTTGCCCACCACGGCACGGATCAGGTGACCATGGAGGCACGGTGCTACGGCTTTGCCAAACGCTTCCAGCCCTTTTTGGTCAATACGGTGGTGGGCTTCATCGGCCCTGAGTACCTGTACGATGCCCGGCAGGTGACCCGAGCCGGACTGGAGGATCACTTTATGGGCAAGCTCACCGGCATATCCATGGGCTGCGACTGCTGCTACACCAACCACATGAAGGCAGATCAGAATTCTATTGAGGATCTGGCGGCACTGCTGACCATGGCAGGCTGCAATTACTTTATGGGCATCCCCCACGGGGACGACATCATGCTAAATTATCAGACCACCGGCTTCCGGGAAACGGCAACCCTGCGGGAGCTGACGGGCAAGACCGCCATTCCCGAATTCCAGAGATGGCTGGAAAAGCTGGGCTTCGTAGAAAACGGCAAGCTGACGAAAAAAGCCGGCGACGGCTCAGCACTGCTATTCTAACTCCTTTCATTGCGATGCGCGCGGCGTCGTGGCGATCCCCCGCCGTTTCGAACCCCAACGCTATGTCATCCTGAGCGTAGCGAAAGGGGAGGCGAAGGCTCTTCGCACTCCGTTTTTGCTCAGCAGCCGGTAAATGCCTAGATTCTTCGACTGCGCTGTGCTGCGCACAGCTCCGCTCAGAATGACAAATCTTCCAAGGAGGTTCTATGACCAAAGAAGAACTCACCAAGCTGATCGGCGACCTGCTTTCTCAAATGGAGCCGCAGGTGAAGGGCGGCGACTACCGCCCCACAGCCCCCGGCCCCGAACCCCATCCGGCCCAGCACCGTGACGGCGACTTCGTCCCGGATATTACGGAGCTGGATCTTCGCAAGCTCTACCTGACGGATGCTCCGGCAGATAAGACCCGTTTTGCCAAAATGAAGCTGCAAACCCCGGCCCGGCTTGGCTCGGGGCGTGCAGGCCCCCGGTATAAGACTCTGACCATGCTCCGATTCCGGGCAGATCACGCCGCGGCGCAGGACGCGGTATTTTCCCAAGTGCCGGAGGATTTCGGCAAAAATCACGGGATGCTCTGCGTCCAAACCCGCTGCCAAAGCAAGGACGAGTACCTGACCCGTCCGGATCTGGGGCGTTGCTTTGACGAGAAGACCCAGATCGTCCTTCGGGAAGCCCTCCCCCACGCCGCCAAGGTGCAGATCGTGGTAGGGGACGGGCTCAGCTCCGCCGCCATCGTTGCCAACGCGCCGGACTGTCTGGCGGCGTTGCAGGACGGCTTGAAGCTGCGGGGGATCCCCGCGGAAAAGCCGGTATTCGTGCGCTACTGCCGGGTAGGCGCGGGAGATGCCGTAGGCGATGCCACCGGCTGTGAGCTGGTGTGCGTGCTGGTGGGGGAGCGGCCGGGGCTGGTGACGGACAAGAGTATGTCCGCCTATATCACCTACCGCCCCCACACCGGCATCAGCGAATCCAGCCGCACGGTGGTATCCAATATCCACGCCCAGGGCACACCGGCTGTGGAGGCGGGGGCGCATATCGCGGAGCTGATCGATACCATTCTCAAGCGTAAGGTCTCCGGCGTGGGACTGCATTTGGAGGCGGCGCAATGATCCCCGTTAACGTGCTGGCGGTGCGGTACTTGGCAAACGCCGACCCAAGACTGTACAGGGCCTTGGGTGCGCCTGAGGGCTGTCCTTCCTTGGGGATGCTCACCACCGACTGCGACGATGCCACCTATATTGCCTTGGATGAAGCCACCAAGGCAGCCGAGGTAACGGTTTGCTGCGGACGCAGCTTCTACGCCGGAGCGGCAAACGCCTCCACCCCCTATGCCGGAGAGGTCATCGGTATGCTGGCAGGCGCGACCCCGGGGGCGGTGCGCAGCGGCATGGATGCCGCCCTCTCCGCTCTGAGCCGGATCGGCTTTCAGGACTTAAGCGGTGTTCCCTGTCTTGCCCATACCGTCAGTAGCTGCGGCAGCTACCTGTCTGAGGTGGCGGGGGTGGGGCAGGGAGCCGCGCTGGCATACCTGATCGCGCCGCCGCTGGAGAGTATGTTCGCCATGGATGCCGCCCTGAAAGCGGCGGATGTGGAGTTATGTAAACTATTTATTCCCCCCAGCGAAACCAATTTCGGCGGCGGCCTGCTCACCGGCAGCCGCTCCGCCTGTGCTGCCGCCTGCGCTGCCTTCGCCGCCGCTGTGGAGGAGGTCGCCCGATTCCCTAAATAGCTGGTCTGTTGAAAACCCTGTCATTGCGAGACGCACAGCTCCGCTCAGAATCATCACGTGTTTAACACACCACTATAAACGAAAAAGAATGTCGTCCTGAGGAGCGAAGCGACGTGAGGACCCGTTCTCTTAAAACGGGCCGCGGTAAGGGGGAGCGGATTCCTCGACTCGCTGCGCTCGCTCAGAATGACAGACTTTTTCATAGCAATGACACCTTAAATTTGCATCCCCCGATCACAAGGAGTTACGATATGGAACTGGATAAAGATTTGTCTGCCCGTCAGGAAGCCCGGCTTTTGTGCCGCCAAGCCGCGGTTGCTCAGGAAAAGCTGCGCACCCTGAGCCAAGCCCAATTGGATGCCATCACCCAAGCCATCGCCAAGGCGTTTCAAAACGCCTCCGCCGAGCTGGCGGAGCTGGCAGTGCGTGAGACCGGCTTTGGCAATGTGGAAGACAAGATGACCAAAAACCGCTTCGCCTCCCAGCGTGTGCTGGAGGCGATTGCCCCCATGAAGACCGTGGGCATCCTGCGGGAGCATCCTCAGGAGAAGCTGTGGGAGGTGGGCGTGCCTGTGGGTGTGATCGCCGCCATCGTCCCCAGCACCAATCCCACCTCCACGGTGTGCTATAAGGCAATGATCTCCCTGAAAGCCGGCAATGCCATCGTGTTCTCTCCCCACCC
Organism: uncultured Oscillospiraceae bacterium; assembly: GCA_964486785.1. Lineage (GTDB taxonomy): Bacteria > Bacillota > Clostridia > Oscillospirales > Oscillospiraceae > Faecousia. Next base: position 7,866 of record CAZAOL010000016.1, on the reverse strand, counting down.
CAAGGCACTGGACTGCACTCTTCGTGCCGCGCGGATCGTAGAGCAGGCGGCGGTGGCGGCAGGCGCGCCGGAGGGCAGCGTGGGCTGTTTGAGTTTGGCATCCATGGCAGGCTGTCAGGAGCTGATGGCAGCTCCGGAGATCAGCCTGATTTTGGCAACCGGCGGGCCGGGCATGGTAAAGGCGGCCTATTCCTCCGGCAAGCCGGCAATCGGCGTAGGCGCGGGCAACGGCCCGGCCTATATCCACCGCACCGCGGATATCCCCCACGCCATCGACTGCATCCTGCGCTCCAAGAGCTTCGATAACGGCACGGTGTGCGCCTCGGAGCAAAGCATCATCGTGGAAAAGGGCATGGAGCAGCAGGTGCGGCAGGAGGCCCAGCGCCGGGGCTTCTACTTTATGAACAAGGATGAAGCCGGACTTTTGGCAAAGCTGCTGTTCCGCCCCAACGGCACGCTGAATCCCCAAATTGTAGGCAGACCCGCCACCGCGCTGGCGGAGATGGCAGGCTTCTGCGTGCCCAAGGATACGAAGATCCTGGTGGCACGGGAGCAGGAGGCTGGCCCCACCCGTCCTTACTCCATGGAAAAGCTGTGTCCGGTGCTGGCGTTTTTCGTCATGGACAGTGAGGACGCGGTGCTTCAAAAGGCAATTGAGGTGCTTTCCCACGAGGGCAAGGGGCATACCTTCGCCATGCACTGCACCGACGGGAATGTGATTCGGAAATTCGCCTTGCAGATCCCGGTGTCCCGGTTCTTGGTGAACACCCCCGCCGCGCTGGGCGGCATCGGCGCAACCACCGGACTGTTCCCGGCACTGACCTTGGGCTGCGGCGCGGTAGGCGGCAGCAGCTCCTCCAATAATATTTCTCCGCTGGATCTGATCGACATTCGCCGGGTGGCATGGGATAAAGAGTATAAGACCACCGCATCCGCCACAGTGGATCCTTCCCTGATAGAGCTGCTGACAGAGCAGATCCTCCAGCGGCTGAAATAGTCACCCCTCTGATCTAAAAACGCTGTCATTGTTATGAAAGAACTCTTGTAGACCGGCGTCCTCGACCATCCTTGACGTGAGCAGCTTCGCTGATGGACCGTCGAGGACGCCGGTCCCTACTTGCTTATAACTGCGGAAAGTTTTTGCAGCAATGACAGGGGATGAACGCCGCGGTTTTGCTTTGAAATCATTGACACCGCCCGTCAAACATAGTATGATTTTCAAAAAACATACAGGAGAAGACTTATGCTGAACGCCGTTGTACTGGATGCCGCCACCTTGGGCGAGGATATATCCTTTGCCTCTTTGCAAAGAGTGACCCGCCTGACTGTCCATCCCCTGACTGCCCCGGAGCAGGTTTGCGGCCGGATTCGGGATGCTCAGGTGGTGATCGTCAATAAGCTCCGCCTGAACGAAACCAATCTTTCCGCCGCGAAGGGTTTGAAGCTGATTTGTGTCACCGCCACCGGCTACGATAACATTGACCTGAGCTATTGCCGCGGACGTGGGATCGCCGTATGCAACGTAACGGGCTATTCCACGGATTCCGTGGCACAGGTGACTGTTGCCATGGTGCTGGAGCTGATGCTGAAGCTGGGTGTGCGTCAGGAATACGTCCGCAGCGGCGAGTATACCGCCTCCGGCGTTGCCAACTGCCTGCTGCCGCCCTTTCATGAGCTGGCGGGAAAGACATGGGGCATCGTGGGCGCGGGAAACATCGGAAACAAGGTGGCGCAGATTGCGGGGAGCTTTGGCTGCCGGGTGCTGACCTGCCGCCGTACACCGCCCACCACGAATCTGGATACGCTTTGCGCCCAAAGCGACATCATTTCCGTCCATACCCCTCTGACCCCGGAGACACGGGGGCTGATCAGCCGGGAGCGTATTGCGCAGATGAAGCCCGGCGCGATTCTTATCAACGTGGCACGGGGCGCGGTGACGGACGAAGCCGCCCTTGCCGAAGCCGTTCTCTCCGGACACTTGGGCGGACTGGGCGTGGATGTGTATTCTCAGGAGCCGCTTCCGGCGGAGCATCCGCTGTACGCGGTTCGGCAGCTTCCTAATGTGTGCCTGACGCCCCACATGGCATGGGGCGCGATCGAAGCCCGCCAGCGTTGCCTGGATGAGATCGCGGATAATATTCAAGCGTTCCAAAACAACATCCCCCGCAACCGGGTGGATTTGTGATTAAGGCTCCCCTTTCAGGGGAGCTGAGACTGTCAAAAAGTGGTGTCATTCCGAGGGAGCGAAGCGACCGTGGGAATCTCGACTAAAATCTATGCGGTTTTGCTGGATCATGCACGATTTTAGGTTGTTAAATGAATAAAATGAGATTGCCACGGCTGCGTTGCCGCCTCGCAATGACAGGCCTTTCGACATAAAAAATCCTGCCACAAAGCTGCGGCAGGATTTTTTATTATTCATAATAGAGCATCATGGCTTCATAGGGGCGAAGCACTTCCGCCCGGTCGGTGTAGTTAGTGATCAGCACCTGCGCGTCCTTATATTCCTCCGGCAGGGAGAATTCCTGCTCCTGATCGGAGAAATTGCACACCACCAGCAGATGCCCGGCATCCGTATCCCGGGTGTAGGCAAAGATATTTTCATCCTCCGGGCACAGCAGCGTAAAGCTGCCGGAGCGAATCACGTCATATTGCTTCCGGATCTGGATCAGCTTCTGATAGTAATAGAATACCGACTCCGAATCTGCCAGCGCGGACTCTGCGTTGATGGACGTATAGTTGGGGTTCACCGTCAGCCACGGCTTGCCCTCCGTAAAGCCCGCGTTTTCTTCGGCAGTCCATTGCATAGGCGTGCGGGCGTTGTCCCGTCCCCGTTTCCAAATGGACTCCATGATCTGCTCATGGGTGTAGCCCTCCTTGGAGCGGTCACGGTACAGATTGTGGATCTCCACATCCACATATTTTTCCAATGGCAGCCGGATATTGGTCATGCCTAGCTCCTCGCCCTGAAAAATGTAGGGTGTGCCCTGCATACCGTGGAGCATGGTTGCCAGCATTTTGGCAGACTCCACCCGGTATTTTCCGTCGTCACCCCAGCGGGATACGATGCGGGGCAGGTCGTGATTATCCATAAACAGGCTGTTCCAGCCGTAGCCCTGCAAGCCTTGCTGCCAGCGGCACATACAGTCCTTCAGCTTGGTAAGCTCTAGCGGGCAGTGATCCCACTTCTGCCAAGTGGTGGAGTCCAGACACATATGCTCAAACTGGAACACCATGCTCAGCTCCGATCCGTCCGGCGCGCTGTATTGCTTTGCCCGCTCCACAGTCGCTCCCCACGCTTCGCCTACGGTGACTAAGCCCTCCTCGATAAAGGCCTCACGGGAAAGCTCCCGCAGGAATTCGTGCAGCCGGGGGCCGTTGGCGGTGATTTTGTTCATGGGTTCTTTGGCGATTTGGTCGATCACGTCCAGCCGGAAGCCACCCACGCCCTTGTCCACCCAGAAGCGGATACACTCATACAGCCCCTGTCGAACCTTGGGATTTTCCCAGTTCAGATCCGGCTGCTGGGGCGCGAATTGATGGAAATACCATTGCTTCAGCTCAGGAACGTAGCTCCACGCCGGCCCGCCGAAGGTTGACCACATATCGTTAGGCGGCGTGTCCGGCGTACCGTCCTTCCATATAAAATAGTCGTGATAGGGATTGTCACGGCTCTTTTTCGCTTCTAAGAACCACCGGTGCTGATCCGAGCAGTGATTCAGCACCAGATCCATGATGATGGTAATGCCCCGCCGCCCCGCCTGCGCGATCAGCTCCTCCATGTCCTCCATAGTGCCGAACATGGGGTCGATGGCACAGTAGTCGGAAACATCGTAGCCGTTGTCCACCTGCGGGGACTGGCACACCGGCGAAAGCCAGATGCCGTCAATCCCCAGCTTTTGCAGATAATCCAGCCGGGAGATCACGCCCTTCAGGTCACCGATGCCGTCGCCGTTGGTGTCCTGAAAGCTCTTGGGGTAGATTTGGTAAAAAACCGCGGACTGCCACCAGCCCCGTTTGCTTTTATCCAACATAGAAAACTCCTTATAATAACGCCGATTTCCCCGCTGTGGTAATGCCTTCCCCCGGGGGAATGCGGGCAGAAATCCTGCCGTTTCTGCTTTGCAACAGACTTCTTCTGAAGTCGAAACCTATCGCCATCCCACTCCCGGTTTCCTTCGGAAACCACCCTCTCCCGGGGAGAGGGTATGTGGCGTCGCCGAAGGTTCGTTACTTTTCGATTACCTCAAACACTCTCAGCAGCTCACCCACGCTCCACGCCTGAGCGAAGCAGCCCTTGCTTTCCGTGGGGAAACCGCCCTCGTAGATCTCCGGCAATTGTCCGGCGCAGCCCTCCCGGAGCATAGGCTCCAGCGCGTCAAGCTGGCCGCGGACATATCCGGCGGCTTCCGCTCCGTATACCTTCAAATACGCCAGATAGTACGCGCCCATGGGGAACACCCACACCGTACCCTGATGGTAAGCCATATCCCGCTGCACCATATCGCCGCCGTAGTGGGGATGATATTCAGGATCCTTCGGCGACAGGGTACGCAAGCCGCAGGGGGTATACAGCTCCCGGCGCACCGTGTCCACCACCTGCTTTTCCTGCGCGGGAGAAAGCATGGTAAAGGGCATGGATGCCGCCCAGATCTGATTGCACCGAAGCTGTTCGTCCGCCTTTGTGCCGGAGATTACGTCCTTGAGATAGCCCTTGTCGGCCATGTAGAACTGCTCCACAAAGGACTTCTTCACCTGCTCCGCCAGCGTGGCATAGCCCGTGCCGTCGGAGCCTGTGATGCCGGAAAACACCTCCATAATCTTTAAGGCGTTATACCAGTATGCGTTGATCTCCACCGGCTTTCCGTGGCGGGGCGTGGGCAAAATGCCGTTGACGCAGACATCCATCCACGTCACCTGATCCAAGCCGCCGCCGGCGCGGATCAGCCCGTCGGTATCCATAGAAATGGAATGTTTCGTGCCGGTTTTATAGTGGCGGATGATCCGCTCCATCACCGGCCACGCCTCCCGAACAAAGGCATCGTCCCCGGTGCGTTGGTGATATTGCCACACCGCGTCAATGAGCAAAAGCGCGGCGTCCACGGTGTTATACATGGGCTTGGTATCCCCCTCGGGGAACAGATTGGGCACAAGTCCGTCCTGTTCGTAGGCCATGAAGGTGCGCAGGATGCTCTTGGCATCGGCATACCGTCCGGTGGACAGGGCGCAGCCGGGCAGGGAGATCATGGTATCTCTGCCCCAGTCGCTGAACAGGGGATATCCGGCGAGAATGGTCTTGCCGTTTGTGGACTCCCGGTGGGCGATATAAGCGTCCGCTGCCAGCACAAGCTGCTGGGCTAGCGGGTCGGCAAGTCCGGCAGCATCAAGAAGTGCCGCCTGACGGGAAAGCTCGTTTGCTGCCAGCTCTTTGGCGCAGACCTTCTCGCCGTCCATGCTGAATACGATTTGGAATTCCTTGGTCTGCCCCACGGGGACGGATACGCGGATCTGACAGCAGCACCCGGCAAGTCCTTCCTCCGGGCGGCCGTCCTTGGCGTCCTCCCGGTAGCGCAGAAGCTGCCAAACCGCCGGAATCTCCTCCTGAAGGGCATCGGTCTGCACGTAAAGGCGGTAGCCGTCGGCACTGACCGTTCCGTTTTCATAAGTAAACGGACGCTTTTCCGTGAGAACATTCTCTCTGGGTACAAATTTCAAGAACGGACGCACCGTCAGCTCCGCCGGGGACTGGGCATTATTTTCGACGGTGTAGAGTACGGCGGTGGTGTTCTTTCCTTGGGCCATCACCACTGTGCGCTCCACCCGAACGCCCTGCACATCGTAGCTCCAGCGGGGCAGTCCGTCATAGACGAAGGTGGAAAGATTCTTGTGACCCTCCTCAGGGGCAGTGCCGTCGGCAAATTCCTGGGTAGAAAGCACCGCTTCGTTTTCACCGATCTTCAGCGTTTCCTGAAGCCGGTGCACCATATTGATCCGAACATTGGGGGCACGAACCGCCGCCACCAGCAGACCCTGATCGCAGCGGGGCACGCCGTAGCCGCCCATAACGGATGCGTAGCCGCCCAAGCCGTTGGTGAGCAGGAAGCCGCTTTCCATCGACCGTTCCAAGCTGCGCATATCCTGTTTTCCGTAAACAAAACGCATAGTATATCCTCCTGTAAGCATGGGGGTAACGGCAGCACTCCAAAGGCCGCACATTTCCTTAAAGTATATAACGAAACCTCCGTTCAGTCAATCACTCCCGCAAGAAAAAGTATCTCCCGCCGATGCCATCACAGCGTGCCGGATAACGGCGTGTATTTTGTGAATTTACAAAAATCAAGCGGCGCGGCGATGATTTGAAATAAGCCGCTTTGCGGCCGCATTTATTCTTCGTTCTTCAATATAGGGGAGGCGGGCAGGTCGAACGGGCTGACGAAGGGGGCGTCTTCAATGGGATTACGCACGTCCTTCCGTCATCTCCCACAGTCTGCCGCCCCGGTTTTTGGGAGTTTTGCACAGAAGAACAAGTGTCCATCTGCCATTTTCACCAATTTTGCATTTTGACGAAAATAACCATTGAGATCTGCCTGACTTTCGTGTATAATGTCTTTGTTGTGGTGCTTGCACCCATCCGTAACCAAGGAAGGCGGCAGGCCTTCCCGAAAGGAGAAAATTATCATGTACACCGCTAATTCTATTCGCAACATCTGTCTGCTGGGCCACAGTGGCAGCGGCAAGACCGCATTGGCAGAGAGCTTACTCTACATGACCGGTGCTATTGACCGTATCGGCAAGAATGCCGACGGAAACACCGTTTGTGATTTTGATCCCGAGGAGATTCGCCGTAATATCTCCATTTCCACCGCGGTTGCTCCTCTGGAGTACAAAAACTGCAAAATCAACGTCTTGGACGCTCCCGGCGGCTTTGACTTCACCGGCGCGGTCATGGAAGCCCTCCGGGCTGCCGACGCTGCCATCCTTGTCTGCTCCGCTAAGGATGGCATCACCGTTGGCTTTGAAAAGGCGTGGAAGTACTGCGAGGAGCGGGATATGCCCCGTTTTATCTACATTTCCAAGGTAGACGAGGACAATTCCGACTACAACGCCACCTTTGAAGCTCTGCGGGAGAAGTATGGTAATAAGATCGCCCCCGTGGTAATTCCCATTTGGGACAGCAGCAAGAAGATCACCGGCATCATCGACGTGCTGAATAAGCGGGCATATGAGATGAAGGCTCTGAAGCAGGTGGAGATCGCCGTCCCCGACGACAAGCAGTCCGTGATCGAGGAGTTTAAAGACGCGCTGAAGGAATCCGTCGCCGAGACCAGCGACGAGCTTATGGACAAGTTCTTCGGCGGTGAGGACTTCACCTACCGTGAGATGATCACCGGTATGCATCAGGGCGTTATGGATTGCAGCCTGTTCCCGGTGCTGTGCGGCTCCGGCGTTACCTGTCTGGGCAGCCTGATGCTGATGGATCACATTATCGACCTGTTCCCCAACCCCGAAGAGGGCAACTACCATAAGGCTACCACAGCCGACGGCACCACCGAGGAATTTGTGGTGTCCCCCGGCGGCGTACCCGCTGCTTTTGTTTGGAAGACCGTGTCCGACCAGTTCGGCAAGTATTCCTTCGTCAAGGTGCTCTCCGGCGAGATCACTTCCGAGACCACCTTGGTCAACGCCCGCACCGGCGAGACCGAGAAGCTGGGCCGTCTGTACACCATGTGCGGCAAGAAGAACTCCGAGGTCAAGGTTTTGACCTGCGGTGACATTGGTGCCATCGGCAAGATGGACAAGGTAAAGACCGGCGATACCCTGTGCGACCCCAGAAAGGTGGTCTCTCTGAAGGGCATCCCCTATCCC
>CAZAOL010000015.1:0-18429 GCA_964486785.1 uncultured Oscillospiraceae bacterium | reverse complement strand
TCGTCTTTGCGTTATTCGATTTACAAGGTACAGCCGCTCGCTTGCTGCGAACTTTGACATATTATCACAGCACCCATCTTTTGTCAAGCACAAATTTAAAAATTCTTCAATATTTTTTGCCGCAACGCAAAAAATCGGGGTCCCTTTCGAGACCCCGAAAAATCAACGCTCAGTCTTCATCTACCAACAGGCCGTAGTCGCCATCGCTGCGTCTATATACCACCGCGAACGCGCCGTCACTGTCTTCATCCCGGAAAGCGAAGAAGCTATGGCCCAGCAGGTTCATTTGCAGCACGGCCTCTTCCCGACGCATAGGCTGCATACGGAAGTGCTTAATGCGGACGATGCTCAAATCCTCCTCCTGCTCCTCCGGCGCGAAAGAGGTCTCCTCCACCGTACGGGTGAAGGCATCCTGACGCAGCCGGCGGGCCAGCCGGGTCTTGTTCTTGCGAATCTGGCGTTCAATCGTGCCAATCGCCGCGTCGATAGAAGCGAACATATCCGAGGTGCTTTCGTGGGCACGGAACCAGGTGCCTGCACCGCGAACGGTCAGCTCCACATTGTTCCGGTCCTTCTCAACAGAAAAGACGACAAGTGCCTCCGCATCCTCCTCAAAGTAACGTGCCAGCTTCATGACCTTTTTTTCGGCGTAGGCGTGGACATTACCGGGCAGCTTTACTTTTTTCTCACTATACTGGAATTTCATATGCGGCAGCTCCTTTCGTGTTTGCCGGTTCTCCGGCTCACTTATACTATACCATGATTTCTCTAAAACGACAAGGGGTGCAGTCAATCTTCCTCGTACAAAAGATCCGTCATAGTCAAATCATACAGCTCCTCCGCCTTTTCCTCCAGCAGCTTACTTAAGCGGATAGCCTGACGCTGATCCGGTGCCATCAGCTCAAGGCGCATCAGAAGCCCCATATCATCATTTAGCTGCATAATGGCAGAATGTTCTCCATTCTCCCCCACCGCGATCTCCGTTTTCACATAGCTGCGGCGGCGCACCTGACTGTTGTAGCGCATCACTGCGTCCTCTGCCCTTTGTTTGACGGTATAAGCAATGGAATCCGCGGTCAGAGCACCGTCATTGCGGCCCTTTTCTGTAATTTCGTACCGCTCCTGTTCCGTTTCCTTCAAATGGCCGGAACGAACCAGCTCCGGCACAGCCGTGCATACATCAAAATAGCTCAAACAGTCATCCTGAAAGCACACCTCGTACAGCTCCTGCACGGTCATGGGATATTTCGCCCGGGCTGCAACATATAAAATCAGCACCTTCACATCCATCATATCATGGATAAAACCGAGTTTTTTCATCTGTCTCACCTCTTGCCTACATTATACATGATACACCCTAAAAATCAAGCACCAGACAGCTCGCGAAAGCATATTGTGGCGTGAAAGGGTGATGATGATGGATCAACGGATATTCTATACCCCCGGCGGCTCGGATGCCCTACGGTATGCTGTGCAAGAGCTGGAGCAGCGGGGTGTGCGCTTTGCCGACGCGCCGGACAGCACAGTAACTCACCTTCTGCTAAGCGTCCCCTGCCGTGAGCCTGTTGATGCGGTGCTGAAATCACTTTCTCCAACAGTCACCGTGGTCGGAGGCGCGTTGACACAGGAGTCGCTTATGTCTTATCCCCGCATCGACCTGTTGGAGGATCCGGCATATGTAGCAAAAAACGCTCAAATCACCGCGCACTGTGCCCTTGGCATTGCCATCGGCCGGCTCTCGGTAACTTTGGAGCATTGTCCGGTTTTGGTGCTGGGCTGGGGGCGCATCGGAAAATGCTTGGCACAGCTTCTGCGGGCCTGCGGCGCAGATGTTACCGTCGCCGCCAGAAAGGAACACGACAGAGCCATGCTGACCGCCTTGGGCTATGATGCCGAGGACATAAATGCGCTGGGCTTCTGCCTGAAACGGTATCGGGCAATCTTCAACACCGTGCCCTCGCCGGTGCTTTCGTCCGCCCAGCTTGCCCATTGCCGTCCTGATTGCCTGAAAATCGAGCTTGCGTCTACCCCCGGCATTGCGGGCGATGATGTGATTCAAGCACGGGGGCTCCCCGGGAAGCTCGCCCCGGAATCCTCCGGAAAACTGATTGCCAGAACAGTGTTCCGTCTTTGCGCCCGAAAGGAGGCAGCACAATGAACATAGGATTTGCCATGTGCGGTTCATTCTGTACCTATGAAAAGGCATTTCAAGCTATGAAAGCGGTCGCCAGCATCCACACGGTTACACCGATTTTTTCCAATGCGGCATACACCATAGACAGCCGTTTCGGCACGGCGCAGGAGAACCGGTGTCGCACGCAGGAAATCTGCGGCAAAGACCCATTGCATACCATTGCTCAGGTGGAACCCATCGGGCCAAAGAAGCTATTAGACGCGCTGGTTATCGCGCCCTGCACCGGAAATACCTTGGCAAAGCTCGCCCATTCCATCGCTGATGACGCGGTGACCATGGCAGCAAAGAGTCATTTGCGCAATGGCCGTCCGGTACTGATTGCCGTGTCTACCAACGATGCCCTGTGCGGCGCTGCAGAGAACATCGGCAGACTGCTTGCGCGGAAGCACTACTACTTTGTCCCCTTTGGTCAGGATGATCCGGAGAATAAGCCCACTTCCATCGTGGCTGACTTTTCCTTGCTTCTCCCCGCCTTAGAAGCAGCACTGGATGGCAGGCAGCTCCAGCCAATCTTACTGTGATAAAATTGACCAGCCCAACAGACATCCGTTGGGCTGGTCATTAAATTATTTTTTCTTACACTTGCCGGCAAGCGCGCCAATTCCCATGGCTGCCAGCAGTATCAAATATGCCGCCAGAGAGAACGCGACCACATAGATAATCAGACACCACGGATACGCCACGTGTTGCTGTACAACGGAATAGACGGGCAAATGCGGATCGCAGTGGGGACTGATATAAAACATATTGAAATAATGGTTTTCCACCAAACCCGTAACATAGGCGATTTCATTAAGCACCATCGCAACTCCCACCGCGGCGGCAAATACGGGAACTGCCTTCCAAATCGTCTTATGCTCCAGCTTCACATAGCCGGAATACAGCAAATAGATGGCAATGGAGATCATAGAGCCGTGGCAGATCATGGTCTGGATATTGATGCCGATCGTGCCAATGAACACGGAGGTGGGATAGAACATAACGCACAACCCCGCAAACATGGCATAGGTAGCAAGGTAAGCACACAGTGCCTGATGTGCTCGTCCCTTACGAAACACACCTGTCAGCAGTCCCGCGTACATGGGTGTAGAGCAAAATTGCCACGGGAACGCGTACCATTCAAAATTGAATGAAATCCCGTCATCATAGGAAAAACCGTAATTGATGATCTTATAAAGCTCCAACAGCGCAACCAGCAACGCCGTTCCGAAAACCGCCTTTCGCACCCGACCGGGATTTGGGCTCCGCTTATGCCAAATGCACAGCGCCGCCCCCGCAGCGATAGACAGGGCAAACCACAGCAGATGGAACCAGCCGTAGGGCTGGGGCGTTTCCATCTGCCAATCCAAAATTCTAAGAACCTCTTGCCAAAAGCTCATACACAGGCCCGCTTTCCTTTAAACATACTGAAAGGATACCACATAGCACACCGTTTGTCGACCCATTTGTCTAAATTTGATGAATTATCTCAAGCAGCAATTCTTTACATCCAGCCCTTTTCATGCTATAATTACAAAAAAGGAGGTGTTGGGATGGAATCGTCCCCCTTGACGAAGAAGCGTTCGCTATACTTGGATGTGGCCCGCGTAGTGGCTATTATTTCTATTACGCTGAATCACGCTGTCAACCGTACATATGAAAATTACACCGGTCAACAGGCAGAATTTCTGGCAATTCCTTTTGGCGACACCCTCATTAAGGTTGTAATTACAATTTTCAGCAAGGTCGGTGTCCCGCTGTTTTTGATGATTTCCGGCGCGCTGCTGATGAATAAGCGCATGGACGGCCCGGAGGATGTAAAACGGTTTTACAAGCACAATCTGCTGAGCCTGCTTATCACCACAGAGATTTGGTATTTCATAATGTATTGGTGCCGAATCATTCTAGGCATCGGCGATCAGGATCTGGCTACCATGGGCATCGGGAACGCTCTGCTGGGCATGGTAAAAACCATGCTGTTTTTGGAGCAGAACACCTTTGCAAGTATGTGGTATATGCCCATGATACTGTGCGTATACACCACTCTGCCCTTTCTGATTATAGTGAAAGACAAGCTGGGAGAATGTAAGAAACTGCTTTGGATTCCTGCCGGATTGGTGTTTGTATATGTGATGGTACTGCCAGCGGTCAGCGCGCTCAGTTGGCTTACCGGAGGTTCTTCCATTACTACAGTAATCCGGGAGGCTAACCTCATTCCGTTCTATTACTTATATGTATTAGCGGGCTATTTTATCAGTACCGGCTGTTTGAAGAAGCTAAAGGATTGGACTGTAGTCGTGCTCACGCTTTTGAGCTTCGCGCTATGCTGCGGAATCCAGCTATTCTCCTATGCCCAGCCCAAGGATTATTTGATTGGCTACGACTTCCCTCTCCTGCTGGTGTACGGCAGCTTCCTGTTCGAGTGGATGCGCCGGAAAAGTCATCGTGCCGAACGTTGCCGGGGAGCCATTACCTATCTTTCCAAGATTTCCTTAGGCATTTACTTTGTACATATTTTCATTGTCACCGTACTTAACCGTCTGTTGGGTGATATGGGGCGCACAGAAGCTTGGCGGCTTTTACTGCTGGAGGTTGTTCCCGTAGGATCGAGCATTGCCATCATCGCGGTGCTTTCCAAGATCAAGCTGTTCCGGAAATACCTGTTCGGTATCAAATAGTCAAAACCTCCGGCTTAGCCGGAGGTTTTGACTTATCTCATACTAAGAATTATCCGCCGAGATTTTGCAGGAATTGCCGCTTCTTCTCCGGCTGGTAGCCGGCATAATCCATATTGTACAGCTTTTCCAAAGCTACTGCACGCAGCTCCTCCCAGCTCTGAGCTTCCTTGTTAACAAGAATCGGATAATACCATACGCCGTTGCTTTCCGCCGCGTCGCAGTCGCCGGGGGCATCTCCAACCATGAGTACGCAGTCCGGATGATAACCGAACTTCAGCATTTCCGCAATACAGTGCGCCTTGCTTCCGCAATCCTGCGCCAGCAGAATATCCGTATGCTCCAGCAGTCCGTGCTGACTCCATTCCTCATCCACAGCATCCCGGTTCGCGCTGGAAACCACTGCAACATCTGCAAAGCTGTGAGCGGCAGCCAGACCTTCCTTTGCCCCTTTGAAGGGGATTTTCAACTCCTGAGGAAGCTGCTCAATGCTGGCATTGACCGCCTTGCTCCAGCACAAAGCCTTTTCAAGGCAGGTCTTGCCGTCACCGTCCGCCGCCTCAAGGATTGCGTCCATCAACGCATTATTGGAAAGAGCCTTGGTACTTTCCACCCAACCGCACAGCGTCCTAACGCCGGGAATCGGAGTATACTGGGCATCGATTTCCGTCAGTGCCATTGCCAGACCCTTGAACCGGTTGATCCCTCGGGTCATCTGAAACAGGTTGATCTCATTCCACCGTTCCAAGATTGGCACACGCCATTGCTCCAGCCCCCATTCAATCACCATGCACGGGCCAAAGCAATGGAAATGCTTGCAGTTCATGGTGTCCATGGCGCAGCCATCGGAGTCCACGCAGACCAAAAAATCGTGTTTTCTTTCAAACAAATCAAATACGGACATAAGCTTCTCCTGTTACATATGGGTATCCCACATACCGCAGTAGCTGTCAATGGGGTCTGTGCCCTTAAAGGCATCCACACCGGAAACCAATGCCTCCACCAGCGCGTCCATGGTATCGTCGTTAGAATCGTAGGCGTTGATATAGGTGCGAAGCATGGGGCAGTCCGCCAGCATTGTGGGCTTGTTCACGGAAATGCCCACCACAGGCAGCTCGTGGACATACCACGGAATTTCTCCGCCGCCCTTGGACATACCGAAGGCCGGATGTCCGTTGGCAACGTTAAACAGCGTGATCACCAGATCCTGCTGAGACGTGAAATCCGCAATGGCATTCTTACCGGCAAAGTAGAGATTCAGATTAAACGGCTTTCCAGCCTTCACATCCGCAAGAATCTTATCCAGCGGGCTGACGTAGATTTCCGCGTCAAAGCCCTTTTCAATCAGGCGGTCACGCAGCTTTTCCGCCGGCGTTTTCTTGGGGCCGCCCATGCCCATGGCCATGGCCGCCAAAGCCGCCATCGGGCCGTCCGCTCCCTTGACCTGCACGATCATGATCCGCTTGGTTTTTTCCGGGGACAGGGGCAGCACGCCCTCGTCCTTATACTTCACCAGCGTCAGGCAGTCCTTACTGATCTGTCCGGCAACGGCTCTGTATTCGGGGTTGGCAAGCTCCGCAGCGCAATATTCCTGAGTCGGGCACAGCTCCTCCAAGGACTTCTTATTCATCCCCAGCTTCGCCTTCAGACCAAGGATGCGGGTCAATGCCTCCACCATCCGGGCTTCGGAAATGATGCCGCTCCTGTAAGCATCCAGCATAGTGGAATAGTCCTCGTCCGGATCATTGAAGAACAGGAACATATCGCAGCCCGCATTGATAGCGGCAGGCAGCATATCCTTACGCTTCATGCGGTTGGTCATGGCTACCATGTGAGAAGCATCGGTGACGACCATGCCGTTGAAGCCCAGCTTGTCTCTAAGCAGTCCGGTCATAATTTCCGGGCAGAGGGTAGCGGGCATCATTTCATCCATGGTGATATCGGGATTAAGCTCCTGCATATAGGTGGGCATCATAATGTGTCCGCCCATAATGGCATCCAGCCCGCCGTCGATCAGGGTCTGATACACATAACCGTAGGAGGCCATCCAGTCCTCCTCGCCAAAATGGTTGATATTATTGGACATATGGGCATCCCGGTAATCCTGACCGTTGCCGGGGAAATGCTTAGCGCAGGACGCGACGCCTTCGTTGTCGTGAACGCCATCCATATAGGCCTTGCCCATGGTCGCTACCATCTTGGGATCGTCACCGTAGGCACGGGCAAGAACCTCCTCACACTCCCAGTTGTAGGTGATGTCCACCACGGGAGCGAAGGTCATGTTACAGCCTGTCGCACGGGTCTGCGCACCGGAAATCTTTCCCATTGCCCGGGCATACTCGGTTTTTCCGGTCGCGCCGATTTTAATCTGGTTGGCAACAAATGTGCCGTCCGGGCAAACGCCGTTGCCGCCCTGCTCGGGATTGCAGGCAATGAACACGGGGATTTTTGCATATTTTTGCAAAGTGCGGTTTTGTTCCAGCACCTTGGCACCGGGCATAGCATTGTAGCGGCAGCCACCCAAATGGTACTTCTCCATCAGTTCCTTCAAATACTCCTCATCCTGAGAAGCCGTAAGCTGGAAGAAAAGCTGTCCAACCTTTTCTTCGTCGGTCATACCGGCGATGGTCTGCTCGACCCAACGAATGTCATCTTCCTTCAGGCAATAAGGCTTTGCACGTAAATCAACCATATCCATTTTCCTTTCCGTGATAAACCCCGATGGCGGGTCATTATGGACATATTCCATCAGAAATATACGTTTTTTTCAATTTTTTGCCGCCGGGCAATCTTTGGATTATAAATATCCTGATGCACCCATCGGGTGTTTTTTTATTCAGGCAGTCACCAGACTGTCAAAATAAGCCTTGGCAGACGCGCCGTATACTGCGGTAGCCATGGACAGGGCTTGCTGCGCCGAGTCATTCTTAGCCGCCACGGTGTCGCAGTAGCGGCCCATGCTGTAGTTCATTACCACCGTAGAGTAGGTCACGCCGCCGCTGATGTAGACAGCACCCACATAAATGGTTTCCGCCATTTCCTTGGCCGCAATGCCGGTGATGTTGCCCCAGAACTGATTCGCCGTGTCTGTGGGCGTGGTAATCAAGCTGCCGGTGGCATTGGCCGCGCTGAGGGTGTCCGCCGCCGCGTAATCCTTCGCCGTCCAGTAGTACATGGTCACATCCCCGTCCGGGACGTAGGAAGTGCTGAAATAATAGTTCAAAGCAAAGGCGCTGTCAAAGGAGGCGGTGATGTAGCTCCGCCCAAAGCCCACATTGGCAAAAATCCCGTTCTTGGTGCTGTCCACAGCGTCAGGATTCGGCATCGTATCCGCGTCATACGCCGCCACCAACGCCTGCTGTTCCTCGGTCAAGCCTGCATTCATCAGGTTATCGGTGTTGTAGCCAAAATAGAGCTGCGCCTCCGCGCCATAGTTGAGCATCGCCACCACCAACGCCTTCATGTATTGGCTTTGGGATTTGGAAAGGATGGTGTTGGCATACCGCACACAGCTATAGCTGACCGTATTGGAATACACATAGCTGCCGTCGGAGAGCCGGGCGTACAGGCGGAAGTACAGGGTATCACCCATATTTTTTGCCGCCACACCCGCGCTCTGTGCCATATAGTAGGTATCACTGACGCTATATTCCTTTACCACATAGGTAGCATTGCCGATGACGCCGTCCGTCGGCTCAGTGTCAAACACCAGCAGCCCCAGCTCCGCCACATCCTCCATATCCGATGCCGTGAAATAGAGATTATAACGAATTTCATCCTCAAAGGATACAGACGCATAGCTGGGCTTCAGCGTAGGCACTGTGACCGCATCCGGATCCTTTTGTCCGCACACGGTACAATAGCTATTTGCATAATCATGTCCAAGGGCGATGATGGATTCTGTATAGCTGTCTGCACACTTGGAGCAGGTATAGGTGATTACACCGTCCTTCTCACAGCCGGGAACTGCGGTAATTGCCGCCACATAGCTGTGGTCACAGCTTCCGCTTGCCACATAGCTCATGGTCAGCGATCCGTCACCGTTCACCGTCAGCGTAAAGATATACTCCACGCCTCCGGGCACCAGCATTTTCTCCGCCGTGCCGGTAGCAGTATGGTAGAAGGTGGCTGTGGTATCGGTCACATAGGTTTGGGTCATATACCAGTTCTTATTGTCGCTGGTTTTGATGCCCACATAGCTGTCCGTAGTGAAGGTGGCTGTCAGCGTTCCGTTGACAAATTTGTAAATGCCCAGGTTCTCATAGTCATCCTCACAGCCATAGTTTGCGCCGTTGATTGAACCAAACAGGTAGTATTCCTGCTGTATTTGGGCTGTGCCGCACCGTGTGCAAACACCGTTCACAAAGCTATGATTCAGCGCGGCAATCTCCTCCGTATAGCTGCTGCCGCAGGAGGAACAGGTGTAGGTTGTGATACCGCTTGCGGTGCAGGTAGGCGCGGCAGTAACCGCCGCGTTATAGCTGTGGACACAGCCGCCCTCCGTAGTATAGCTTAAGGTGAGAGAATCATTGGCATTGACGGTCAGGGTGAAGGTAACCTCCACGCCTCCGGGCACAAGCATCTTCTCCGCCGTACCGGTAGATGTATTGTAGAAGGTAGCTGTGGTATCGGTCACATAGGTTTGGGTCATATACCAGCTTTGATTGTCCTCGGTTTTGATGGCGATATAGCTGTCGGCAGTAAATGTAGCCTTCAGCGTACCGTCCACAAACTTGTATACGCCCAAATTCTCATAGTCATCCTCACAGCCGTAGTTCGCGCCGTTGATGTATCCGAACAGATAGTATTCGTGCTGAATTTGAATCGCGCCGCAGAACGCACACACGCCGTTTACATAGCTGTGACCCGTGGCGGAAATATGTTCTGTATAGGAGCTGCCGCAGGCGGAGCAGGTATACGTCATAATGCCGTTGACGCTGCAGCTCGGCGCGATGGTGACCTTGGAGGTATAGCTGTGGTCACAGCCTCCTGCCGTGGTGTAACTCACCGTCAGCGTATCATCCGCATTTACCGTCAAGGTAAAGGTGACCTCCACTCCCTCGGGCACGAACATTTTCTCCATTGATCCGGTAGAGGTATTATAGAACGTGCCGGTGTTTCCGGGTACATATTCCTTAGTCATATACCACCGGCCATCCCCGGTTCTTACACCGATATAGCTGTCGGACTCAAAGCTGACTGTCAGCGTACCGTCCACAAATTTATAGATGCCCAGATTCTCATAATCATCTTCGCAGGCATAGTCGCTGCCATTGATATAGCCAAACAGATAGTAATCCACGCCGGAGCTGTAATTGGGATCTGCCCCGCCGCAAACGGTACAGAAGCCGGAGGAATAGCTATGGCCGGTGGCGGCAATGCTTTCAGTGTAGCTGTCACCGCAGGTGGAGCAGGTATAGGTGCGAACACCGGCGGTGGTACAGCCGGGAGCTGTGGTAATCGAGGCCGTATAGCTGTGGGTGCAGCCGCCGGCAGTGACATAGCTCAGCGTCAGCGAGCCGTCCGAATTCTCCACAAGTGTAAAGGTAACCTCTACCCCACCCGGCACAAACATTTTCTCACCGGAACCGGTGGAAGTGTTGTAAAAAGTACCGCTGGTGGTGGAAATATAGCTGTTCGCCATATACCAGTTCTTATTATCCTTCTCCTTGACCGCAACATAGCTATCCTTGGTAAAGCTGGTAGTCAGCGTACCCGCCACAAACTTATAAATTCCCATGTTGGCGTAGTCTTCTGCACAGCCATAGTCGCTGCCATTGATATAGCCGAACAGGTAGTAATCCGTAACACTGGCATCGTCCGCGCCGCAGACCGTGCAAGTGCCGCCGGAATAGGTATGACCCGTAGCCGCAATGCTTTCCGTGTAGCTATCTGAGCAGCGGGAGCAGGTATAGGTGCGAACACCGGCGGTGGTACAGCCGGGTGCTGTAGTAACTGTAGCGGTATAGCTGTGGGTGCATGACACCTCCGCCGTATACTTCAAGGTAAGCGTACCGCTGCTATTGACCGTCAGGGTGAGCGTCACCTTCTTGCCACCGGGTATTAACATCTTTTCCGAGGCACCGGAGGCAGTGTTGAAAAACATCCCCGAAGTGGAGCTCACGTAGCTGTGGGTCATATACCATGTGGCGTTGTCACCGGTCTTAATGCCCACATAGCTGTCGGATTCAAAGGTGACTGTCAACGATCCGTTAACGAATTTGTAAATGCCCACATTCTCATGGTCTTCCTCGCAGCCATAGTTGGCACCGTTGATATAGCCAAAGAGATAATAATCCTTGGAGCTGCTGCCCGCAGGTGTATAGGTAGACCAGCTATTGGAAGAAATCACAAACATATTCTTCCCGTTGGTGGGCAGCGTCAGATCGTTGGTTTTTGAGCTTGCGCCGTTGTTGAAGGAAACCTTCGTGGCTTCGGCGTTGATGGTAAGCTCATAAATATTCGTCTCACCGTCCACAAGCGTCATGGCGGTACCCGGCCACTCACCGGTATACTCGGTAGAGTCGGTCCAGGTGTACATATGGGGCGTTGCCCAGTTGGCAGTATTCTTAAAGTATACAGTGCGGGTGCTTCCGGGGGCATACTTTCCGCAGGAGCAGATTCCGTCCACATAGCTGTGAGATACGGAAGATCCGCAGGACAGACACACGCCGGCGGTGGAGTGATAGGGATGCTCACAGGCGGAGTCGCTGGCAGAGTAGCTCAGGGTCAAAGTGCCATCCACATTTTCCGTCAAAGTCAATGTGACCACCACGTTGGCGGGCACCATCAGCTTATTGGGGTCGTTGGAAATATCGGCTACCTTTTTCAGAGTAACGGATGTGACCTCGCCCTGCCAGCCCTCAGTCATATAAGTCTCGCCGTTGCTGTCCTGAACATAGACATAGCTGGTTGCACTGAAGGTGGTTATCAGTTTTCCGTTGGTAAAAACGTAGTCCGTGTCATAGTAGTCCGCGCCATTGATACTTCCGTGCAGATAGTAGTAATCCGGTGCATCCGCTTCACCATAGGTAGACCAGAAGCCCGTAGAATAATCATAGGCATCATGGTCCGCGGGGGCGGTCAAATCCGCGGTTTGAACCGTACCGCCGTTATTAAAAATCACATTGGTGGCGGTAGCCGGAACGGTGATGGAGTAGTAGCCGTTATTGCCGGATACGGCTGTCATAGCGTCACCGGGCCAGCCCGAAGTAACCTCAGATCCCTGATCGTGCCAGCAATAGGCATTGACCGTGCTCCAGGAGTCGGTGTTTTTGAAATAGAAGGTACGTGTCGCCGCTGTGCCACACACAGAGCAGGTGGTTCCGCTGCTGTGCCCCACATATTCATAGCAGTCATAGCAGTAGCCGTCCGTGCCATGGCTGGCGTGGGCGCAGGAGACTGTATTGGGATTGTAGACAATCGCGACACCGGCATCGCCCATCTGTCCGGTAATCCGTCCATTGGACACGGTAAACACATTTCCGGTAAGCTGATCTACATAGCTTCCGGCTGCCATGGCATAAACAGGAAGGTCCACTTCCCTCGCGCCGCCGTAGAAATTGACAATGACAATACCGGAACTTCCACGCTCGTTGTAATAGTAGTTGCCATAACTGTCCTGCGTTAAGTATTCAGACTGTCCAACGAAATGATTGCTAAACTTATTGGCGGCCTTAACTATGGCACTGGACCAGCCGTTCTTGGCAATCTGTCCCAGCTCCTGGGTGCTCATATCGTTGGGACGGGGGTAATACAGGCTCATCGCATAGGCTCTGGATGCCACCAAGGCATACGCGCGGTTGATTACATCCATGGACACGCCGGCAGAAGAACCGTCGTTATAGGTATCGTGGGACTCGCCCCAAAGCACCAGCTTGTCGGCGTTGCAGTTTTTGAAATAGCTGGTCTGCAGCCCACCGGCATTTTGATCGTTGATGCGGTAACGGACATCGTTGCTCCATACACTGTCGGTAACGCTCATATAATCCGTATACGCGCTGATGGGCAGGGAGTTGTTGTCATCCGCGTCGCCCAGAATTTCGCCGTAGCAATACAGCGCAATGCCTCTTGTCTGCTGGGCATAGCTGGTAGCACCGTTAACTACGGTGGGCCAGAAATTGCTGGCGAAGCTGCTGTCGTCGGAGGGGGTCTCGATCTGCTTTGCGCCGTCAAACCGGAAGCCGTCCACACCGCAATCAATGTAATCCTTCAAAAGGTTCAGACAGTAGTTCTGAATCTTGGCGTTCGCGGTATTCAAATCCGGCAGACCGGACATACAGTATTGGGTAATATTGTAGCGGGAGCTGTAATCCCAGGAGTTGGTGGTATAGTCGTGCCAGCAAAGAGGATCTTCCAAAATATCCGGATCAATCAGGCTGCACAAAACATTGTCACCATCGTTGGCCATATGGTTGCAGACCACGTCCATAATGACCTTAATCCCGTACTTGTGAGCACTCTCACACAGGTCAATCAGCTCATCTCTCGTGCCGATCGCGTGAGTAGCACTTTCATTGATGGTAAATTCCACAGGCTGATAAAGAATCCACCAATTATTATACGGACGGTTTTCCGTGGGTTCTTTTACCGCCTGAAGCGGAGAGATTTGGATAGAGGTATAACCCAAATTGGCAATCAGGCCCAAGTTGGCTTCAATATTCGCCAAGGACCAGTTCCAGCATTGCAGTGTACACCCGTCCTGAATGTTCTCCGGCAGGATGCTTTCCTCTGCGGCATTGATGACCGTTGACGCAGCCCCCGCCGTAATACCAAGCCCGTTGGGAATCAGAGTGATTCCCAGCACCATGCTCAGCACCAGCAGCAGGCAAATGCCCCGATGTAAAACTCTGCTCATGATAAATGCCTCCCTATTTCACAGGTTTTCGGCTCTTTCGCTATTTAAGGTCATACCGAACCATTCTATTGTCAATTATAACAGATCCAACCTGCAATGTCTAGTGTTGATTGACAGTTTATCCACAAAAAACTTTCATTGCGCGGCAGTAATTGAACCGAGATATAAAAGCATTTCAAAAATATTTGTACCGCAAATACAAAACTTATAAAAGCGGCGAAAGCCGGCTTCTGCCCTACGTTAAAACCCGGCAGGCGCGCGGCCTGCCGGGTTTAACATCCTTATTCGAAGCTTCCCTTTCGGGTGCTTATTTAAATCAGGCAGTCACCAGACTGTCAAAATAAGCCTTGGCAGACGCGCCGTAGACCGCAGTAGCCATGGACAGGGCTTGCTGCGCCGAGTCATTCTTAGCCGCCACGGTATCGCAGTAGCGGCCCATGCTGTAGTTCATTACCACCGTAGAGTAGGTCACGCCGCCGCTGATGTAGACAGCACCCACATAAATGGTTTCCGCCATTTCCTTGGCCGCAATGCCGGTGATGTTGCCCCAGAACTGATTCGCCGTGTCTGTGGGCGTGGTAATCAAGCTGCCGGTGGCATTGGCCGCGCTGAGGGTGTCCGCCGCCGCGTAATCCTTCGCCGTCCAGTAGTACATGGTCACATCCCCGTCCGGGACGTAGGAAGTGCTGAAATAATAGTTCAAAGCAAAGGCGCTGTCAAAGGAGGCGGTGATGTAGCTCCGCCCAAAGCCCACATTGGCAAAAATCCCGTTCTTGGTGCTGTCCACAGCGTCAGGATTCGGCATCGTATCCGCGTCATACGCCGCCACCAACGCCTGCTGTTCCTCGGTCAAGCCTGCATTCATCAGGTTATCGGTGTTGTAGCCAAAATAGAGCTGCGCCTCCGCGCCATAGTTGAGCATCGCCACCACCAACGCCTTCATGTATTGGCTTTGGGATTTGGAAAGGATGGTGTTGGCATACCGCACACAGCTATAGCTGACCATAGTGGAATACACATAGCTGCCGTCGGAAAGCCGGGCATACAGGCGGAAGTACAGGGTATCGCCCATATTCTTAGCGGCAATGCCCTCAGTCTGAGCCATATAGTAGTCATCGCCGACGGTATATTCATTGATTACACTGGCAGCATCTTCGATCGCGCCATCCGTCAGCGCGGTGTCGAACACCAGCAGACCCATCTCCGTCACATCCTCCAAATCCGTGGCAGTAAAGTACAGATTATAGCGGATTTCATCCTCAAAGGACAGCGACCCGTAGCTTAGGTTCAAAGAAGGCTGCGTCAGCCCCTCCTGGGGAGTAACGGTCACCGTAGTAGCACTGGAGTAGTTGCTGACGCCTGAAAATTTATTCACATTATTGGTAAAGGTAAAGGTAGTCGTTCCACTAGAGCTGGAACCGCCGATGCCGCCCTGCCCGGGTCTGTTGCCGCCACCGCCCATGCCGCCCATGCCGCCGCTGCTGCTGGAGCTGCTGTAGCTTTGTTGATACGCGCCGCTGACCTGAGTAACTGTAGTCATGTCGTACACACCTACAGATTCCGTACCGGTGATTTCTCCGCCAATATACACGCGATAGCTCTGCCCCACCTCAAACGAATCGCAGGACACGATCGCGCCGGTGTAGGTTCTTGTTTTCGCTCCGGTAATCTCATCCTTATCGGGATCATAGGCAAAGATGCCGTTTCCTTCCGTATCGGTAATTACAATCGAGTCCCCCGCGCTTCGAGAGGATGAGAACTGGAGATTCATCGTTGCATGGGTATAGCTGACTGAGCTGTCATTCTCCGCCCAGTCCATAGTCGATCCCAACGCCACCACATTTCCGCCAAATACATAAGTTCCGAAGTCGGAATCCATTCCGGAGTCTGAGCCCGGATTTGCCATAGATATCGTGGTGCCGCCATTTACGCAAATGAAGCCGTTAGAGTCGATACCGTCACCCTCACTGCCCAATCCCGCGAGGATGTGGAGATTGCCCCCATTGATCGTCAAAACAGACACATTGTCCTCATTGACATTGATGCCATCATCCTGAGAGCTGATATGCACATTGCCGCCGTTGATAGTCAAATGCAGCTCAGAATCCATGCCCTCATATCCCGATGTAATATTCAGCACACCTGTGCCCAATGCACCGCCCTGAATGTTCATGGATTGGTAGGAGTAAAACGCGCCGTCAATTTTCAACCGTTTTTTCTGCACGGAGGTACTTCCGCTCTTATATTGCGTCTTAAGGATTCGGAAAATATTGGCTCCGGAAACATTGTTAACCGTGCCGTCCATCAAGGTAACCACCGCGCCGGCCCCGGCAGTATCCACCACGTGAGACCACGAGCTCTGATCTTCCCATGTGTTATCGCACTCATAAACGTTGTAGAAAACGACGCCGGCCGCAACGGTACATTCCACATCCACGCCGTTCAGAATCAGGTTGACCTTGGCGGTAGGATCGGTAAAGGGGTCGTCACAGTAATTATCCAAGTCCACCCAAATCTGACCGTGCCAAGAGCCCTCCACCACATAGTCGCCGGGCTGGGTAATGTGCAGCACGGCATTTTGATAGGCATCCTCTGCGGAATGCATCATATCGGTGGGCAAACTGCTGCCCAACACAGGCAGCGTAGAGAAGATATAGCTGGTGTAACCCTCTGCCGTGTAATAGTAAACCCACTCCTGCTCTCCGTCATAGTTCGTTTTTACAAACGCGGAGGAATCCAACTCCGGATAGTAGTAAATGTCATGGGCGACATAAACCGCATCGCTTCCGGGTTTTGTTCCGGTATAGTATTCTGCCGGAGAATTTTTAACATCTGTATTTACCGTGGAGGGGTCTACGTGCCACGTGTAATCATACTCCACTACCGTCTGACCGTCCAGTGTAGCCACATGGGAATACGTGCCGTCAGAATTTTCCGTACTGCTAAGAACCAGTCTGTGCGCGTCAGCATAGCTCGCCGCCTCAGTTACCGCAACAGGCGCAAGCCCAATGAGCATGCAGACTGTCAGGAAAAACGCCAAACACTTCCTCATTTGCTTCATAGTATTTTCTCCTCTCCAAATTTCAAAAACGCATGGGGAATTTACATTTTTATTTTATCTCAAGTCATATACCATGTCAATAACAAAAACTTTAAAAATCTAATTTTTTCTGTCCGTATTTCACACAAAACCTTACGCAACGCCGAAACCTTAAACTATTTTTAAGGTTTCCTTGTCAGGCGTATTGCCTGTAATCTCCACTTGCGAAAGCCGTTTTTCTGTGCTATACTTTGCATGAATTTGTAGAAAGAAAGGGTCATTTATGAAAAAGCGACGCATATCCCTACTGCTGATGCTGTGTGCAGCCGTGCTTTGTGGCTGTGTGAAGCAGTCCCCCATCCCCTATGACATATATGAAGGTACCATCCTCACCCAGCAGGGTGTGTTTATCGACACCGAAAGCAATACCTTACTTCTCGGAGAAGATGCCATTTTAGAGTTCAACGGCACCCAGCTTTCCATTGGCGGTACTGAATTCGATCTCAACGGCGTGCGGGACGGCGATAAGCTTTATTACCACACCGACACCCAAAAGATCTACCCCTTTGATGCTCATCAATCCGTCTATTTAGGTATATACCGAAAACCCTGTTTTCTCAGTCAGTTAAACATGGAGCCATCCTTGCTGTTTATAGACGGACGAAGCGCGGCAGAGTTTACCGGATTGCAGGATATGACTGTGGCATGTCTGGGTGACAGCATGACCAGTGGATCCAGCGACACCCCGGGTTATCCCGAATTCCTCTCCAGCTATTTGGGAACCAGCTCCGTTACCTCCTATGGCGCATCCGGAAGCTGCATTGTAGCAGATTCTTCCGATATCGACAGCGAAGATGATTCCTATATCAGCCGCTATTCCGGCATGGACGAGTCGGTGGATCTGGTGCTTGTGCTCGGCGGAATCAACGATTGGGGCTACGGCAACGCACTTGGCACTCCAACTGACAACTCACAGGACACCTTTTTCGGTGCCGTAAGAATGCTTTGCCAAGGTCTGAAGGAAAAGTATCCTCAAGCCACCATTTATTTCTTCAGCAGTCCCGAATCCAATCCGGCCAGCAAAAAAGCCCTGTATCTGGAGGGCACGCAGTGGGAAGGAAACACCGAGGGATATAACAGCATCGGTTTGCGGCTTTCCGATTACGCGCAAGCTATGCAGACTGTATGCGCCGAGGAAGGCATCCCCTTCTACTCCCTCACCGAGGTGCTTTCCTGGGAGATCTTCGACGGAGAAACAGAATATAGTGCCGTAGAAAAAACCGTCATGGTAGCCGAAGCAATCGCAGACCACATCTTGGACAACTATTCTGCATAAAACCGAAAAAAGGCCACGAAATTGATTTATTGCTGAAAAAACGGCTAACGCCGAAGTGAAGTTATGCCGATGGCATAGTGAAGTTTTGCGCTTCGCGCAAAGTGAAGCTAAGTGTGCTGCTCACTTCCGCAAAAACTTTACTGCCCGTAGGGCAGCTTCACTTGCGAAGCAAACTTCACGTGCCGACGGCACACTTAGTTCACCAAAAGAAAAAGACAGGCATCAGCCTGTCTTTTTCTTTTGCGAAAGAACGACTAAAAGTAGCGTAAGCAGGGGTAAAAAAGACTAAAAGCACGCCAATGTCACATCTTAAGTCGCTTTGCGTATCATTTAATCTTCAAAATTGCA
>CAZAOL010000014.1:0-18992 GCA_964486785.1 uncultured Oscillospiraceae bacterium | reverse complement strand
ATGATACCAAGGTCATTTTAAGCGGATGCAGCAATGCGGGTGATGTCACCGTAACAACGAGTAATTCTATGGCGGGCGGTGTTGTAGGTGTACTTGGCTTGGGTTATATTTCAACAGAAATCAATAATTGTGTAAATACCGGCAATGTGGCGATTGATTTCACCCTCACTGATGCGCAGATTGCTGAAGCACAAGGAGCGGAATGGCCCGAAATTTACCAAATGGTCGGTGGAATCACTGGGCGAATCGGAGATGCTTTGAAATTGAGTACCGGAGAAGGAATTGAAATTAGTGCGGATAATGTGAATACAGCAGAGGGCAATATTGTGATTTCCGGCTGCCGCAATACCGGTACAATCAGCGCCCCCGATTACAGTTTTATTCTTAACAAATGGGGAAAACCGCTGTATGTAAACTACCTTGGCGGTATTGTTGGTCAGTGCGGTGCAACAGACGGTTATGCTTTCCGTGTGGAAAATTGCACATATTCCGGTGCTGAGCGTGGCTTGGGAGATACAGAATACCCTGATTTCGGTACTAAAAACTAAAGTGATACGAAAACCAATGGAAAATGATAGGTTGTCTGTCATTTTGGGACATACCAGATAAATTCATTGTTGTGTTAATGATACGAGGGTTTGCGAAACATTGCAAATCCTCGTATTTTGCATATCGCATATCTTTATTCATGGCGATTGATGCTTTTGCTGGAGTGTGGTTGTGGTGACCTTATTCCGGCAAACTCAATCGCCTTTTTCTATACCGTCGATTTAATATCGTGGGTAACGCTGCGCGACAAGAAGAAAGAATAATTTTCGTTTTGGGGTGGAAATTTAGCGGGATATATGCTACAATAAACTGAATTATCATGGAAGGAGGGGGAGATAGTGCCAAGCGATTTGCTACACAAGCTCATTTACGCACTGCTGTCCGGTTTTACGGAGCTGCTGCCTGTCTCCGCCCGACCGCACCAGATTCTATACGAAACAATGACCGGAGTCCCAATGACAGACTCTATGGTCTCCTTTGCCGTGCATTTTGGGGTGCTGGTCGCAGTGTGGATTTCCTGCAAAGCCTATATCCAGCGACTGTTGCGAGAAAACCGCATCCAAAGAACCTCCCGCCGTCGGCGCAGGCAACGCACAACAGACCGAATCGCGCTGCTGGACATTCAAATCCTGAAATCCGCCGCGATTCCGCTGATAATCAGTCTGTTCCTATACTCTACGCTCCGGAAGACAGTCAGCAGTCTTGCCCCTTTGGCGGTTACACTAACCTTAAACGGACTGCTGCTGCTTCTGCCGGATTACAGCTATCGGGGAAATAAGGATGGTAGAAGCTTTAGCCGGCTGGACAGTATCCTCATTGGCCTAGGCGGGGCATTGGGCGCTGTTCCCGGATTTTCCCACATAGGCGGCATCGTCAGTGTGGGTATTATGCGCGGAGCTGACCGGGGGTATATCCTAAACCTTGGATATGTTCTGTCGATTCCGTTGCTGGTTGGTCTGGCTGCTTTGGATTTATACGCCGTTGCGCAGATAAAGACAGCACTGACCGCTATGGCGGTGTTTCTCTACTGCATCATTGCAGCAGTTGCCTTCGGCGGCGCATATTTATCTATTTTACTGATGCGCTACCTTTTTACAAAAATGAACAACACATCCTTCTGCTTTTATAGCTTTGGGATGGCGATGTTTACCTTCATACTATACCTTATGATTTGACAGGAGATTGCTATGGCTCAGACAAAACGTCCTTCTCAGGCGCAAAAAGCTGTCGCCGACACAAAGCGAAAAGCAGCTTCGTCTAAAAAGTCTTCGTCAAGTGCGAGCCGCACCAAATCCGAAGACGGCAAGAAAAAGAATCCTCCCAAGCAGACTACAAAAATTCCTGTTCGTCTTATCAGTGCCACGGTTTGCATATGCCTTTTTGTTTTGTTTTTGGTGATGCTGTTTGCGCCGGACGGCGCGCTGACGAAGCTTGTCTACAGCTTCGTATTGGGCGTCATTGGTAAGGCATCCTTCTATGTGCTGATTCCCGCACTGCTTTACTTATTTACCATCCACGCTTTCAGCAGCGGACGACCCATTAAGATGCGAACTGCCTGCTTGCTGTGCTTTGTGTTGTGCGTCGGCTGCATCTTCCATTTAGGCTCGGACTCGTCCGCGCTTCCCGACGGATTATTTCAGTACATCGGCGCACTGTATCAAGGTGGTGTATCCGGCCAAGGCGGCGGTGTCCTTTGCGGTCTTGTTGTATGGGTTGTAAAAACACTGTGCGGCAGTATAATTTCCTATATTCTGCTGATTGTTGCCGCAGTGATGACGCTGCTTGCTTCTATGCAGATTACGGTACCCAGCCTTGTCCGGGCTTTTGAGAACCGCCCTAAGGCAGATTGGGAAAAAGATGAAGCTCTGCTTGATCGCCCTGAGCCTGCGTCCATTGTAGTCAACCATTTGGCGACAAAGCGCATCGAACGCAAGGAAGAGCGTCGACGTGCCAAGACTGAGAAGATAAATATCGATATGCCGGTAGATGGAGAAGAAAAGCCCAAGAAGCCTTTGAGCCCCAAAGCAAAGGATATGATCGCGCAAATAAATGAAATAGACTCACCGGTAACTGCTGCAGAGGTTGCGGTGACGGATGAAGACGATACGCTCTTTAGTTCTTCTTCTGCGCCCGAAAAGAAGCGTTCCGGAGCTTCTGGGCACAGCGTTCCTGACGAGGAAGTCATGGTTTTTGATAACCTCAGCAAAATGCCCCCGTTGGATCGGGAGGTGCTGGATGAGGAAATCCCCACACAGAGCCAGAATTCTGAGGTCGTACCTCCCAAGGTGACCGCAAAGGATACGGCGATCTCTGCCGCACAAGTGGCAGAAGAGATTGCGCAGAATGCCGCTGCGGAAAAACCCATATACTGTTTCCCGCCCATTGATTTATTAAAGCATTCCGGAAGCGGCGGAATGGATGGTACAGCGGAGATGCGGGAAAATACCCGCCGTCTGAATGATACGCTGGCAAGCTTTAAGATTGAAGCGCACATCATCAATGTCACCCGCGGTCCCAGTGTAACCCGATATGAGGTAGAACTGGAAAAGGGGGTGCGGCTGAATAAGCTGACCACCGTATCGGACGACATCGCTCTGAGCTTGGGTGCATCCAGTGTTCGGATTGCGGCTATCCCCGGAAAGATTTCTGTGGTTGGCATCGAAGTGCCTAACCGTGCCGTGACCATTGTTTCCCTGCGTGAAGTGATAGACTCACAGGAGTTTAATAAAGCAAAGTCGAAATCCAGCTTTGCCGTTGGAAAGGACATAGGCGGAAGCTGTATTGTCGGCAATATTTCTAAGCTGCCCCACATGCTGATTGCCGGCACAACCGGATCCGGTAAATCCGTATGCATGAACTCCATCATTATCAGTCTCTTGTATAAGGCAAGCCCTGACGATGTGAAGCTGATTATGATTGACCCCAAAATGGTGGAGCTGGGTGTCTATAACAGCATCCCTCATTTGCTGATTCCTGTGGTGACCGACCCCAAAAAGGCAGCAGGCTCCTTGCAGTGGGCGGTTACGGAAATGATGCGCCGGTACAGGGCCATGTCCGATGCCGGTGTGCGGGATTTGGAGTCGTATAATTCCATTGTAGAGTCCGAGCAGGAAGGGAACAAGCTTCCGCAAATCGTGGTTATCATTGACGAGTTGGCGGATTTGATGCTGGTTGCGGCCAAGGAAGTGGAAGAGTCTATATGCCGCATTGCCCAAATGGGCCGTGCCGCCGGTATACACCTGATTATCGCGACACAGCGTCCCTCTGCGGATGTGATTACAGGTCTTATGAAAGCCAATATCCCCTCAAGAATTGCGTTCTCCGTAGCATCCGCCATGGAATCCAGAATCATTTTGGATACGCAAGGCGCGGAAAAGCTGGTCGGTCAGGGCGATATGCTCTATGCGCCTATTGGCATTGGCAAGCCGCTGCGCGTTCAGGGCTGCTATGTTAGCGACAGGGAAGTAGAATCGGTGGCTAATTACGTAAAAGAGCATTATATCTCCAGCTACGATCAGACCGTAATCGAAGAAATCGACCGGAAGGCTGCACAGGCCGGGACAAAATCCTCGGCATCCGATTCGGATCCGTCTGCGGATGAGCTTGCCGGAGACGAATTGCTTCCGGCTGCGGTGGATGTGATTTTGGAGATCGGACAGGCATCTGTTTCCATGCTGCAACGCCGGCTGAAGCTGGGCTACGCCCGGGCAGCACGCATTGTGGATGAAATGGAGGAGAAGGGATTTGTGGGTCCTTTCCAAGGAAGCAAGCCCCGGGCCATTCTCATTACAAAGGAGCAATGGGAGGTCATTAAAAACGGCGGCACTCTGCCGTCAGCCCCGGAGGATGACTTTTCGTCGGAGGGTGTTCCCGAGGAATATATGTAAGCCTATAATAAATCTGTCATTCCGAGCCAGTGCAAACACCGATTCGGAATGACAGTATTTTTTGGTTCTATTTCGATTTACGTTCTGAGGGCAACGGCCTGATCAATAATTGCCGCAGCGGCGTCTTGTTTAGACATCAGCGGAAGCTCACGAACATCGTCCCGGGTAATTACGGTTATAATATTGGTATCCACGCCAAAACCCGCGCCTGCTTGCTTCAGGTTATTGGCACAGATGATATCCACCTTTTTCTCCATTAGCTTGCTGCGGCTGTTTTCCAAAACATTCTGGGTTTCCATGGAAAAGCCACAAATAACCTGACCGTCTATGCGATTTTCTCCAAGATATTTCAGAATATCCTTTGTCCTTGCCAGCGAAACGGAAAGCTGACTGTCATGCTTTTTCAGCTTCTGATCAGATGTAGTTGCGGGGGTAAAATCCGCCACTGCCGCCGCTTTAAAAATCAGCGTGGCTTTGGGGGCGTTTTCAGCAACCGCATCAAACATTTCCTGAGCGGAAACAACGGGAATTAAATTCACAAAGGGCGGTGGAGTAATGGATGTGGGGCCGGAAATCAGGGTGACCTTTGCTCCACGGAGCATAGCCATTTTTGCAATCGCATATCCCATTTTACCGGTGGAATGGTTTGTCAGATAGCGAACCGGATCTAATGCCTCCTGAGTCGGCCCGGCGGTAACCAGCACCTCCAAACCGCACAAATCATGGGGCAGAGCAATTTGCCGCAGGATATGCTGCACCAATTGCTCCGGCTCAGGCATTTTCCCTTTTCCCACTGCGCCGCAGGCCAGCCGTCCGCTGGCCGGCTCGATGACCTCCCAGCCGTAGTGCCGTAAAATCTCTAAATTGTCTTGAGTAATGGGATTTTCGTACATATTGGTATTCATAGCCGGGGCTATCAGCTTGGGACATTTGCAGGCCAAAACGGTAGTAGTGAGCATATCATCTGCCAGACCGTGGGCCAGCTTAGCGCACACATTGGCTGTCGCAGGGGCGATAATTACCAGATCCGTCCTTGTGGCGAGGGAAATATGCTCCACCTGATGAGTAAAATTACGGTCGAAGGTGTCCACCATTGTGCGGCGTCCGGTTAGCTGCTCGAAGGTCAGAGGGGTGACAAATTGGGTCGCATTTGCAGTCATGACCACTTCTACCGAAGCGTGGAGCTTAACAAGCGCCGATGCCAATGCCGCGGCCTTGTATGCGGCGATGCCGCCGGTAACACCCAATAGAACAGTTTTTCCTTTCAGCATAGGATCTCCTCCTTATCTTTTCTTTATTATAGCCCACCAATGCGCCGCTGTAAAGAGCCCAATTTCGCTTGTAATCCGGCGAGTTCCGTGATATAATATCTCAAACGGCGAGATATTCGCCGGATATGCGCTGTATCCCACATCGGGAACGGCAGCAGGAGGTAATTGAATATGAAGAAAAAAATGGATACCAGGTACATGGTCACTTTAGCTATGATGTCCGGGTTGCTGGTAGTTATGGGTCTTACGGGAATCGGGTTCATTCCACTGCCTGTAATCAAGGCTACTACCATGCACATTCCCGTCATCTTGGGAGCAATCCTGCTCGGACCAAATGCAGGTCTGATTCTCGGCGGAGTTTTTGGTCTATGCTCAGTTTGGGCCAATACCGTAACACCGGGATTGCTGTCCTTTGCCTTTTCTCCGTTCATGTCCAATGAGGGGCTGGCGGGAGTCTGCAAAAGCCTTTGGATTGCCATTGGTTGCAGAATGATATTCGGATACGTGGCAGGATGGCTGTGGAAGCTTTTGAAAAGGCTTCGGCTGAACGACTATATCAGCCTTCCGGTTACGGCTACCGTTGCAACGCTTTTCCATACCGCGGCGGTAATGGGCAGTATTTATCTTTTGCTGGCGCAGCAGTATGCCGACGCAAAAAATGTGGCCCTCACCGCAGTCTTTGGCCTTGTTATGGGCACAGTAACCGCTTCGGGAATTCCGGAGGCAATTGCAGCGGCGGTATTGGTTACCGTGATTGGTAAGGTACTGCTTCGTTACACCCAGCGGCTGAAAAAAAGCTAGGGAGGATACCATGCTTTTAGCTATCGATATAGGAAATACCAACATCGTCATCGGCTGTATCAAAGACGACCGGATACTGCATAAAGCCCGCATCGCCACAGACAGCATCCGCACCTCGGATCAGTACGGCTTGGAAATCAAAAATATGCTGGAGGCCTTTGGTGTTCAGCGTACAGACATTGCCGACTGCATCATTTCCTCCGTTGTGCCACCGGTATTTAACTCCGTGCGCACCGGTGTGATTAAAATGCTTGGCAAACAGCCAATGGTAGTTGGCCCCGGCCTTAAGACCGGGCTGAATATCCACATGGATGTTCCTTCGCAGGTTGGCAGCGACCGTATCGTAATCGCGGTCGCTGCGCTGGCAGAGTACAAAGCTCCGCTGATTCTTATGGATATGGGAACGGCCACTACCGTTGAAGTGGTAGAGCCGGACAATATCTATATGGGAGGCATTATTTACCCCGGCGTCAAGCTGTCACTGGATGCGCTGACAAACCGGGCGGCACAGCTTCCCGGCATCAATTTGGATAAACCCAAGCGGGTAATCGGAAAAAACACTGTGGATTGTATGCGCAGCGGGATGATGTACGGAACTGCTGCCATGATTGACGGCATTGTTGACCGAATCGAAGAAGAGCTTGGGCACAGCTCCACGTTAATCGCCACCGGCGGAATGGCTCAATTTATCACGCCCTTATGCCGCCGAAAAATTATTTTGGAGAAGGATTTACTTCTCAAGGGGCTTAATATCATATACAAAAAGAACAAAGCCGCTCAAATGTAAAATATCCTATATATAAACGCCTGTGTTGCACCCATGTGCTTCACAGGTGTTTTTGTTTTTGCCTCAGGTATATCCGCGGGGCGAGTGCATAGGCTTGTCTAGGAGTGATGCAAATGAGATGCGCATGGAATGAGCTGCTGATGATTTTGCCCCAATGGATGAGACAGCCGGTGGACACGCTTAGTAAAGATACGCTGCAGGAGCTTCGGCTTCGTGTGGGGCAGCCACCTGAGTTGATTCGCCATGGGGGTGACCTGCTGCTGGGAGGAAAGGTTTCCCCGGACGATTTAACTTACATAATCAATATGGCATCCAAGTATTCTCCGTGGGCTGCCGCCACCTCCGCGCAGGGCTACATTACAGCTCCCGGCGGACACCGGATCGGTCTATGCGGAGATGCCATAATACAAGGTGGCAGCATGACAGGACTTCGCACGGTTTCTTCCGTATGTATTCGTGTTGCCCGGGACATCCCCTGTTCCGGTGCGCGACTGAAAAACGCGGAGGGTTCGGTACTGATAATCGGCAGTCCGGGAACGGGAAAAACCACATTGCTGCGCAACCTGATTCGCCAGCGGACAGAAACAGAGCGGGTGGCCGTGGTAGATCAGCGGGGGGAACTATTTCCTAAGGATTTTGATATTGGACGCAGAACGGATATACTCACCGGATGCAGCAAACCGCAAGGAATCGAAATGCTGCTTCGCACCATGAGCCCGGATGTGGTAGCTATGGATGAGATTACTGCGAAAGAGGATTGTGATGCGCTTATTCAAGCAGGGTGGTGCGGTGTAAAGCTCCTTGCCACAGCCCACGCAGGGGGTAAGAATGACTTGTTTTCCCGCCCCGTATATGCGCCCTTGGCTGAAACCGGGCTGTTTGACACTCTGATTATTTTACAAACGGACAAGTCCTGGACCATGGAAAGGATATAACTATGAGCTTAAAATTCATTGGTGCAATCATTATCGTTGCGTCCTGTGGCAGCGTGGGTTTTTCCATGGCAGCTACCTACCGCATGGAGGAGAGTTCTCTGCGCCAAGTTATAAACGCATTGGAAATCATGAGCTGCGAGTTACAGCAGCGGTTGCAGCCACTGCCCCAGCTTTGCCGTATTGCGGCAAAGGAATGTAAGGGAAATGTAGCGCGAGTGTTCCATACACTTGGGCAAGAGCTGGAGCAGCAGATCGCGCCAGACGCATCCATTTGCATGGAAGCGGCCATTGCTGCCGTCCCCAAGCTGCCTCCTATAACCCGTTCAGTCATAGAGCAGTTAGGTAATTCGTTGGGGCGTTTTGACTTGGAAGGGCAATTACAGGGACTTAATTCCGTTCGATGCCAATGCCAGAACGCGTTGGATACACTCAGTCAAGACCGGGACAGCAGGTTGCGGAGCTATCAAACCTTAGGCTTATGTGCCGGTGCGGCACTGGCAATCCTGCTTCTTTAATGCCTATGGATATCGATCTGATTTTTAAGATTGCGGCCATCGGCATCATTGTATCCATTCTTAACCAGGTGCTTTCCCGTTCAGGCAGAGAAGAGCAGGCAACCATGACTTCCTTAGCGGGACTCGTGGTGGTACTGATGATGGTGGCGCAAAAGATTTCAGAGCTTTTTGACCTGGTCAAGAGCCTGTTTCATTTCTGATGGAGAACTTCTGGCAGAGTACGGCCGCGGTGCTGTTGGCTGTGGTTATAGGCATCGCGCTGAGCCGTCAGGGAAAAGACAGCCATCTTTTGCTGACGCTGGCAGTCTGCTGCATGGTAGCCGGTGTGGCAATTTCTTATCTGACTCCGGTAATCTCCTTTATTTATCAGCTTCAGGCTGTCAGCCAAATCGATCAGGAGCTTTTACAGATTTTGCTAAAGGCAGTAGGTATCGCGCTGGTTGGAGAAATCACAGCATTGATATGTGCCGACGGAGGAAATTCTGCTTTGGGGAAATCCATCCAGCTTCTCAGCGCGGCAGTTATATTATGGCTTTCGTTGCCGCTTTTACAAAAGCTTTTGGAGCTGCTGCAGGATATTTTGGGGGAAGTATGAAGCAAACAATACTGATGCTAATCCTTCTTTTAGGAATGGTTATACCGGTGTATGCCCAAGAGATAACCGCGCCGGAAGCTCCCGCGCAGGTGCAGGAGCTAATGCCGGAGGAAGAAAATTCCTTCGGAGAGGATGTATGGTATATCATTCGCGCGGCGTTGGATAAGCTGCAGCCGGAGATTACAAAGGGCTGCGGAGTCTGCCTTTGCGTGATTGCCGCGGCCATAATAACCTCATTGCTTTCCGGATTTCCCGGAAAAGGGAAGGATTTGACGGAGCTGGCCGGATGCCTGACCGTTGCCGGCCTGTTGCTGGGGCAGACAGGTACGCTCATTAAGGCTGCGGCGGAGACTGTACAGGAGCTCAGCACCTACGGAAAGCTTCTGCTTCCGACCATGACCGCTGCCATGGCCGCTCAGGGAGGTGTGACGGGAGCAACTGCTTTATACACCGGTACAGCCATATTTGATGTGGTATTGAGCGAACTGATCTGCAAATTGATGATTCCGTTTACCTATATTTATCTCGCGCTGACGGTAGGCAAGGGCGCATTGGGGGACACGCTCTTAGCGAGACTGCAAAAGCTGGTAAAGTGGCTGGTTACATGGTGTCTGAAGCTGGTATTATACGTATTCACCGGCTACATAACCATAACGGGAGTGGTAAGCGGAACCACGGATCAGACGGCTCTGAAGGCGACGAAGCTGGCAATCTCCGGTATGGTGCCTGTGGTGGGAGGCATCTTATCGGATGCCTCCGAGGCGGTACTGGTCAGTGCGGGGCTGATGAAAAACGCGGTGGGCATATATGGGCTGTTGGCAATGATTGCCATTGTAATTAGCCCGTTCCTTAGAATTGGAGTGCAGTATTTATTACTGAAGTTTACCGGAGCGATTTGCGGGCTTTTTGGCAGCAAGCAAATATCCGGCGTGGTCGAGGATATATCATCCGCCATGGGATTGCTGCTTGCCATGACCGGCACGGAATGTCTGATGCTCATGATTAGCGTTGTGTGCTTTATGAAGGGAGTTGGGTGATGGAGAACATCGACGGTTATATCTTATCCGTAACCGCAGCAGCTATTATATGCGCGATTTCCGTTAAGCTAACGCAAAATCAAGGAACACAGGGGGCAATGCTCAAGCTGATTGCCGGGTTGCTGCTGACCTTTACCGTGATTCGTCCGTTGGCAGATTTTAGCCTTGACCAATGGGACGATTGGACTTTGGAAATATCCGATAACGCTGAAATTGCAGCAGGGGAGGGAGAAGCCATGAAAAAGCAGGCACTGGATTCCTGCATAATATCCTACACACAAGCATATATCTTGGACAAAGCCGAAGCGTTGGGGCTTTCTCTGGAGGTGGAGGTTACAGTTTCCGAGGATGACATACCCGTGCCGATAGCTATCCGTCTTGAAGGTAACGCGTCACCCTTTGCGAAAAACAGCTTGGCAGCGGCAATCGAGCAGGATTTGGGCATCTCCAGGGAGGATCAGGAATGGATCTGATAAGGATACCGCGTAAGCTGTTTTCGCTGGTGCAGAAATATCGGTATGTGCTTTTGGTACTGCTGATTGGCGTAGGTCTGATGCTTTTGCCGGATTTGAATAAGGAGGATGAATCGGATGGCGTTACGGTAAACGAAAGCGATTCATATGATCAGACACAGGCACTTACAGAAATTTTGTCCCAAATCGACGGCGTGGGAAAGGTATCTATTATGCTGACGTGGGAAACCGGGGAGGAATATATTTATCAAACCGATGCTTCCGGGTCAGCAGAGCAATGGGACACTGTAACCATAACCGATCAGGACCGCGCAGAACAGGGGTTGATTCAAAAGACAATCGCGCCTAAATACCGGGGCGCAATCGTGGTGTGTGAGGGAGCAGAGAACGTTGCCGTCCGTCTTTCGGTCATTGAGGCCGTATCAGATGCCACGGGGCTTTCTACTGACCGTATATCCGTATTGAAAATGAAATAACCGGGAGGAGTTATCCATGAAACTGAAAAATTGGAAGAAAAATTTAGTCGCTACAGGAGTCCTTGTTGCCGTTTGCGCCGGTATCTATGTGAACTGGCTCTACAGCGGCGGGACAGACACGCAGAACCTGACAGATACGCTGGATGCGGAAAAGGTAATGTCGGATGATACCCTTATCCTTGGTGACGAAGCCGTTGATGTAGATGGCAATGAGGTTACAACGGTCAGCGACTATTTTGCCGCAGTACGGCTTTCACGGCAGCAGGCAAGGGACAGCGCGGTAACCCTTTTACAGGAGGCGATGTCCTACAATGACGATAGCGAGGACACTACGACCTCCGTCCAGCTTGAGCAAATCGTACAAACTGCGCTTTGTGAGGCTCAGATAGAAAGTCTTGTGATTGCCAAGGGCTATGCGGATTGTGTAGCCTATATGGGAGATTCCGGCATTTCTGTAGCGGTCGCCGCGCCTGAGGGGGGTATTCAGGAGGGGGATGTTGCTTTAATTGCGGACATTGTCATGTCCCAGTCGGATTTAGATATGGAGGATATTCGGGTGGTTGAGGTGCCCTAGGACGGCATTTTCACGCGTATACGCCGATTTTGATAAAATCCTGTTGTAATTTTTGTTCGCCCGTGGTATAATGAATAAAAATATGCCACGCGTCGCGAGGTGTTTTACAGGAGGTTTATCATGGCTGATAACAAGCAATATATCACTCAGGTGCAGGATAACGGACGGGTGATGATTTCCGAGGATGTAATTAGCTCCATCGTTGAGAATGCGCTTACGGAAATTGAAGGCTTTGTGGCACTTAGCAATAAGCCCGGCACGGATATTGCGGAACTCATCAATGTGAAAAACTGGGGCAGAGGTTGCCGCGTTACCATTGATGAAGCGAATGATGTTACTATTGAATGTAATGTGATTTTGTCCTACGGCTTCAGTGTCATCACAGTCGCTAAGTCCATTCAGGAGGCTGTTGTCAGCGCTGTGGAGTCTACGGCAGGCATCAGCAATGTTCGGGTGAATGTAAACGTATGCGGAATTGTCCGTAAGTAAGGGGTAGCTATGACCAGAGCCAATGCCAGAGAGCTGGCGGTACACCTGATTTACGGACGTGATTTCACCGGCGAAGAGCCGGAACAAGTGGTTTCTGTTCGTTTAGCGAAAGAGTATTACGCCAAGCTTTCGGAAGAAAATGATATTTACTCTGAGCGTCCCACCCGTCCTCAGGTAGCGTATCTTGACCATGTGGTTATAGGCGTCGCGAACCGCACCGAGGAGTTGAATCAGCAGATTCAAAAGTACGCTATCGGTTGGGATGTGAGCCGCATTTCCCGTTTGACCCGGGCAATTATGCAGCTTGCCATATTTGAGATTTTGTACGTAGAGGATGTTCCTGTCGGCGTTGCGGTCAGCGAAGCCGTCCGTCTTGCTAAAAAGTACGACGGAGACGATACCGGTGCTTTTGTCAACGGCATCCTTGGCTCTTTTGCACGCGGACTCCATACAGAGGAAGCATGATGCGCGTTATCGGATTTGACACCAGCAACTATACCACCTCCATCGCCGGATTTGACGGCGAGGATGGGGTGAACATATCTAAGCTCCTTGGCGTCAAGGAGGGGGAGCTGGGGCTCCGCCAAAGCGATGCCGTATTTGCTCATATCAAAAGCCTGCCGGAGCTTTCCGGCAGGCTGTTTTCCCATTTTTGTAATGAGGATATTGGCGCGGTTGGTGTCAGTACACGGCCCAGAGCGGTGGAAGGGAGCTATATGCCCTGCTTTATGGTGGGCTATTCCCACGCGAAGCTCCTTTCCGATGCCTTGGGAGTGCCGCTGGTGGAGGTATCCCATCAGCAGGGGCACGTGGCTGCCGCAGCGTGGAGCAGCAGGCATATGGAGCTTCTTGATCGTCCGCATTTGGGCTGGCATCTTTCCGGCGGCACTACGGAGCTATTGCTGATCGAGCCTATGGGTCGCAACGTTCATTGTACCCGCATCGGCGGAACAACGGACATTTCTGCCGGTCAGCTAATCGACCGTACCGGAAAGCTTCTCAAGCTTCCGTTCCCCTCAGGTAAACATCTAGATCAGCTTAGCCGGCAGGCACTGGGGCGGGAGACATTCAAGGTTAAATGCAACGGGATGGAATTTTCTCTTTCCGGCGTGCAAAATAAGGTTGTGCAGTTTTTTGACAGGAGCGGAGAGCCTGCCGAAACCGCCGCGTACGCGCTGCGGTGTGTGATTGGCGCTGTAGCACAAGCTACCGGGCAGGCCTGCAAGGAATACCCGGATTTGCCAGTAATTTTTTCTGGAGGTGTCGCTTCTAACTCGATGCTTCGCTTAGCTATGGCTGAAAGGAAGGCTATTTTCGCGCCGCCGGAATATTCCACAGATAACGCGATGGGTGTGGCGGTGCTTGCCCACCGGGCGATGGAGGTATGATATGGCACAGGAGGTTCTTTCAGTAAGCCAAATCAATTCCTATATACAAAATAAAATGGATGCAGATCCGCTTTTGAGCGGCGTGGCCGTTCGTGGAGAGATCAGCAATTATAAGCTCTATCCTTCAGGACATCATTATTTCACGCTTAAGGATTCTTCGGCAGCATTGCGGTGTGTTATGTTTAAAGGGAACGCTGCGCGGCTGCGTTTTCGCCCGGACAATGGAATGAAGATCATTGCCATGGGTAAAATTTCAGTTTTTCCCCGGGACGGCGCATATCAGCTCTACTGCACCGCCATGGCAATGGACGGCATCGGAGATTTGCATGCGGCGTTTGAGCAGCTTAAGGCAAAGCTTGCCGCGCAGGGTCTGTTTGATCCCGCCCGCAAAAAGCCCATCCCGCAGTATCCTCAGACCATCGGCATCGTCACCAGTGCGGCGGGAGCTGCGCTGCACGATATGCTGAGGATCCTCAAGAAACGCTATCCCCTCGCAAGGGTACTGCTTTTTCCCGCGCGGGTTCAAGGGGCTGAAGCTCCCGGTGAAATCGCCGCTGCCATTCGCTATGCCAACTATCACGCTTTGGCAGATCTTCTGATTGTGGGCAGGGGAGGCGGCTCTATCGAAGACCTTTGGGCTTTTAATGATGAGCTGGTAGCGCATGCGGTATATGAGTCTCGAATCCCCATCATTTCGGCGGTGGGGCATGAGCCGGACGTAACCATTTGCGATTATGTGGCAGATTTACGTGCAGCAACACCCTCCAACGGTGCGGAGCTTGCAGTCCCGGATCAGGACGCGCTGCGGCAAAGCATGGACGCGATGTCTGCTTCTATGGCGGCAGCATTGGAGCGTCAGCTCAAATCTGCCCGACGGCATCTGAATATTTTGGCAGAAAGTCCGGCACTCAAATCTCCCACCGGGTATCTTGAACAAAAACGCATCGGCATTACCCATATCAAAACACGGCTGCTCTCTGCGCATGGGCAGTTGGTGCATCGGAAAAAACAGCAGTTTATTGCCCTGACTGCCAAGCTGGATGCTATGAGCCCGCTGAAGGTGCTGTCGCGGGGCTATGCTATGACTCAAAATGCGGACGGCACCGTGATTCGGTCGGTAACGCAGGTCGGGGAAGGGGACACAGTACGCATTTCACTCAGCGACGGTACGCTGGATGCTTGTGTCACGGAAGTAAAGGAGAATGGATAATGGATAAAAGCAGCAAAAGTTTTGAAGCGAATATGCAGCGTTTGGAGCAAATCGTACGAGCTATGGAGCGTGGCGATGTCGCTTTGGAGGAATCCTTAAAGCTGTTCCAAGAGGGGACAGAGCTGGTTCGTAGCTGCGGCAAGCTGCTGGATGAAGCGGAGCTGCAGGTCAAGCTGGTCACCACCGCGCCTGATGGCAGCCCGGTATTGGAGGATATGCCCAATGAATGAGCGTACTGCTGAATATCAAGCCTACATCCAGGATTATTTACGGCAATGGTATTCCCGCTTTCATAACGAACCGCAGACAAAGCTTTTTGAGTCCATGGAATACAGCCTTCTTGCCGGTGGCAAACGACTGCGTCCCATCATGGCCTTTGAATTCTGCCGTATGTGTGGCGGTGATTGGAAGACCGCGGCACCTTTTGCCGCAGCCATTGAAATGATTCATACCTACAGTCTGATTCACGATGACCTGCCCTGCATGGATAACGATGACTACCGACGGGGCAGACCAACCAATCACAAGGTCTACGGAGAAGCAATGGCGATTTTAGCGGGCGACGCGCTGCTGACCGACGCGTTTTGCATTGCGTCGACATCAGGAATTTCAGACGCTATTGCGGTATTGGCAGAATGTGCCGGTTCTCTGGGAATGGTAGGCGGTCAGGTGCTGGACATTCTCAGCGAGGAGCGTATACTTTCCGAGCAGGAGGTCATCGACATTCAGACGAGAAAAACCGGTGCTCTGATCAATGCTGCCTGTGTAACCGGTGTAATGGCTGCCGGAGGCAGTGAGGAACAAATTGCTGCCGCCGGAACCTTTGCCGGGGCATTGGGGCTGGCGTTCCAGATTCGGGATGATATGCTGGACGTGATCGGAAACGCACAGGAGCTTGGTAAGGCCACGGGCGTGGACGGCAATAAGAATACGTTCGTTAGACTTTATGGCTTGGATAAGTGCGAGGAACTGGTTCAAAAATATACCCGTATTGCCATTGAAGCACTTTCTGTATTCCAAGACACAAGCTATATGCTACAGCTTGCTGAATATCTTACTGCCCGAACCGTATAAGCACAACCGCGCAGGTTTGAAGCTTCAAAATATACCACCCGAAAAAGAACTTTTCGTTCCTCTTCGGGTGGTTTTGTTATGCTGAGATTCCCATTGAAAATCCTCTGGAATAGAGCTGTGCAACGCCTCATTATATTGCGTCACGGCATCGAGCTCAAATTTGTGTGCATCATAGCATAATATGCCTTCTAAATCAACAAATTTTCGTGCGGATTCACAGCCGGGGATGCCCTTGATTTTTCCGCGTTTTTCCATTACAATAACATCGGTGTGTATAAACGCGGTGAAAGGACGGCAATGCCATGAATCATACCTATATCCCTCAAAACTATCGGCCCGTGCTGGATGAATACGATACCCAGCGGGCGATTGCGTATATTAAAGAAACCTTTCAGGACGAGTTTTCCTCTGCATTAAATTTAAAACGTGTATCTGCCCCCTTGTTTGTTACCGCCGATTCCGGATTGAACGATAATCTTAGCGGCGTGGAACGCCCGGTTAGCTTTGATGTCCCCGCTGTAGGAAGCCAGGTGCAGGTAGTCCATTCCTTAGCGAAGTGGAAACGTCTGGCTTTAAAACGCTATCACTTCGCTGTGGGCAACGGACTGTATGCGGATATGAATGCTATCCGTCGGGATGAGGATTTGGACAATATCCACTCCATTTATGTGGATCAGTGGGATTGGGAAAAGGTCATCACCCGTGAAAACCGAAATCTGGATTATTTGAAATTGATTGTTC
This sequence comes from uncultured Oscillospiraceae bacterium, assembly GCA_964486785.1. Lineage (GTDB taxonomy): Bacteria > Bacillota > Clostridia > Oscillospirales > Oscillospiraceae > Faecousia. The sequence goes on along the minus strand of CAZAOL010000014.1, from coordinate 2,190 downwards.
GGGCAATCGTTCGTGCCATTTGCGATACCAACGACCGGCTGCATGTTCGATTCCCTCAGCTTCATGTGAAGCTCAGCAGGGAAGTGGTGTTTATCACAACACAAGAGCTGGAGTATCTGTATCCCGGAATGTCTCCTCGCGAACGGGAAAATGCCTTCGTGCGGGATAATCACACCGCGTGCATTATGCAGATTGGCGGTGCGCTCCGGTCCGGGAAGCCTCATGACAATCGCGCGCCGGACTATGACGATTGGGATTTGAACTGCGACTTATTCTTCTGGGACGAGGTGCTGGGCAGACCGCTGGAGATTTCTTCCATGGGTATCCGTGTGGATGCGCAATCTCTGGACAAGCAGCTTCGGATTTCGGGCTGCGACGACCGTCGGGAACTTCCGTTCCATAAGAGCCTGCTGAATGATGAGCTGCCCTTGACCATTGGCGGCGGCATTGGCCAATCTCGTCTGAGTATGCTGATGATGGGCTGCGCGCACATCGGTGAGGTGCAATCCAGCGTTTGGGATGAAGGCACATTCGAGATTTGTGAAAAAGCAGGAATTCGGCTGCTGTGAATATTTACATCCCCTCGGCACTAGTTGCTGAGGGGATGTTCCTTTAGGTATTGGGTAAGCGTTGCTGCAATCACGCAGGAAAACCGTTTTTGATACTCAGGATCGTTCAGCTTCGCATCTTCTTCCGGGTTCGACAGAAAGCCGCACTCAATTAAGACCCCCGGCTTTTGAATATTTTGCATTAAATAGATTCCGCTTGCAGGGCGGCATTTCCGCTGACTGCCTTGATTCAGAGTTTCTATGATTGCACCTTGCAGCATATTGGCCAAAATCACGCTGTTGGAATCGCTTCCGTAGAATATCTGCGCACCGCTGTAGCGCCCGTCAGAGAAAGTATTTTGATGAATACTGACAAGTATTGCGTTATCCGTTTCATTTACGAGCTTTACTCTTTGCTTTAAATCGGAAACCTTTTGCGCCGCAATGGTTTGACCCTCGGTATATACAGAGGTGTCGGTAGTGCGAATCATTTTTGTATCATGCCCTAAAAAATGCAATAAGTCGTTAAGCCTAAGGGCAAGCTCTAAATTTATATGACTTTCCAACACGCCGGAAAAAGAGGTCGCCCCACCGTCGATTCCGCCATGCCCTGCATCGATTACCACACATTGTCGTTGGAAGGGTGCAGTTTCTACCATGACTGTCACCGAGCGGCTTGTCAGCAGCGACAGTATGATTCCACCTACCGTCACCAAAATATATACCGGTATCAATAGCTTCCCCAAATGTTTCATTTTCATTGGCACACCCCCTTGCAATTCTATGTTCGTTAGAAAAAAGAATGAACATCGTGACAGATAGTGTCATAGTATGAGCCGGAACGACTGTTCCAAGCCTAATCCGATAAGGAGGTAATGACTTTTGGAATCCGGGAAAAAGTGTACAGGAAGAAAAGGACGCTTACCGGCAATGGCACCCTTAGCCAATCCTTATGTCCCATTTCAGTTAGAAAACCCACCAATGTACGAAGCAAGAAACGGGTTGGTCCGCGGTACAATGTACCCCGGACTGGATTTGCCATTTAAGGGAATGGTAAATAAACGGCTTCGTAATGTCACCCCTAAAACAGAGCTGCAAGCACTTGCCTTTGCGATTCAAGATTTGGCGCTGTATTTAGACACCCACAGAGATGACCGCGCTGCGCTGGAAATGTATCGGGCATATCAGAAAATGTACCGTGAATGTAAGAAAAAATATACCGATCAACTTGGCCCCATGAATCATATGACCCCGGTAGAGGGGGAGTACCAATGGCTGGACGATCCCTGGCCGTGGGAATACTGCGCAAATAAGGAGGCCTGAATATGTTTATCTATGAAAAGAAGCTGCAATATCCCGTAAAGATTGCCCGCCCCAATCCTCGGCTCGCTGCTATCATCATATCCCAGTATGGCGGCCCCGATGGGGAATTGGGCGCATCCCTTCGGTATCTTTCTCAACGTTACTCCATGCCCTTCGATGAGCTTAAGGGTCTGCTTACAGACATAGGCACGGAGGAGCTGGGGCACTTAGAAATGATTGGAGCAATTGTACACCAGCTTACCCGAAACATGAAGGACGCGCAATACAGCGACCCTGCCTTCGCTCCGTATTTTGTAGATCACACTGCGGGTGTATATCC
>CAZAOL010000013.1:0-19250 GCA_964486785.1 uncultured Oscillospiraceae bacterium | reverse complement strand
CCCGCTTCACATTGGGCTTCCAAGCACGGTTGGAACGTCTGTGGGAGTGGGAAACCTTGATACCAAAAGTAACGCCCTTGCCACAGTAATCACACTTCGCCATTTCTTTGCACCTCCTATCCGAATCATCTGAAAGCATACGTCCCATCGGAACGCCTAGATATGATACCAAATAATCTTAAAAAATGCAAGCTTTTTTTCGCAATTTTTTTATAAATATAAAAATATGTTGATATTCTTGCCCGTTACAGGTATAATAATTGCAAAATAAACTGAAAACAAGGGGGTTTGAACGCAATGGCGGATACATTCAGCGTGCTGCTGAAGGATTTGGTTCGGGAATTTGGACTGCGGGTGGCCTATGAGGCTTCGGATTTTAATGTGATTCAGTTGACCGTGGCGGATCTGTCCCGTCCCGGCTTGCAGCTTGCGGGCTACTTCGATCACTTTGAGCCCATGCGGCTGCAGGTGATGGGTAATGTGGAAATCAGCTATCAGTCCAAGCTTAGCGAGGTGGAGCGCGCCATTGCCTTTGACCGCCTGTTTTCTTATAAGATTCCCGCGCTTTTGATTACCCGTGACGCAGAGCCGAATCCGGAATGTTTGGAAATGGCCCGTAAGCACAATATCACCATACTCCGCACCAAGGAGGCCACCAGCACCATCATTTCCGAGGTGATTTCCTATTTAAACGCGGCGATGGCTCCCAGAATCACCCGCCATGGCGTATTGATGGAGGTTTACGGTGAGGGAATCCTGCTTACGGGAGAAAGCGGCATCGGCAAGAGCGAGGCGGCGGTGGAGCTGCTGAAGCGTGGACACCGCCTGATTGCCGACGACGCGGTGGAGATTCACCGGATTTCCGGCAATACGCTGGTGGGTGCGGCTCCTGAGCTGATTCGCAACTATATCGAGCTGCGGGGCATTGGCATCGTCAATGTTGCGAGGCTGTTCGGTGTTGGCGCGGTGAAGGAAGAAAATAAGATCGATTTGGTTGTCAATATCGTTCCGTGGGATACCCATCAGGTTTATGACCGGCTGGGACTGGAAGATCAGAACATGGAGATCCTTGGTGTGCGTGTGCCTATGTATACCATTCCCATTACTCCCGGACGGAATTTGGCGGTTATTTTAGAGGTGGCTGCCATGAACAACCGTCAGCGCAAGATGGGCTTCAACTCGGCACGGGAGTTTACCGACCGAATCGACCGCCATTTTGAGCAAAGCATGGGGCAGAAGGAATGAAGGAATTTACCATCGGCCCTAACGATGCCGGTCAGCGGCTGGATCGTTTTCTTGCAAAGGCTGTGCCGTTGCTGCCGGCATCCTTGGCACAGAAATACATCCGCATCAAGCGCATTAAGTGCAACGGAAAGCGGATCGAACGGGATACCCGGCTGCAAGCCGGAGATGTTTTGCAGCTATATATCAATGATGAATTTTTTGACAAGCCCCGGGAGGATAATGCCTATTTGACGGTGGCTGCTCCCAAGCTGAATATTGTATATGAGGATGCCCAGATCCTTCTGGTGGATAAGAGACCGGGGCTTGCGGTGCATCCCCATGACGGGGCGGAGTATGGCCGGACACTGATCGACCACATTCAGGCATACCTGTATCAAAAGCGGGAATGGAGTCCCAGAGGGGAGAACTCCTTCACGCCGGCACTGTGCAACAGAATCGACCGCAATACAGGCGGAATTGTCATTGCCGCCAAAACCGCAGAGGCTCTTCGGGTAATGAATCAAAAGATCAAGGACCGGGAGCTGGACAAGCGGTATTTGGCGATCGTGGAGGGAACTCCAAAGCCCAAAGAGGGGAGCTTGAAGGGGTATCTGTTTAAGGATGCCAAGAAAAACCGGGTGTATGTCACAGATACGCCCCAGCCCGGCGCAAAGAGCTGTCAGACCAACTACCGGGTTCTGGCTTCAAAGCAGGGGCTTTCGCTGGTGGAATGTGAGCTGATTACCGGACGGACACATCAGATACGCGCCCAATTTGCCCATGCGGGGCATCCGCTGCTGGGGGATGGGAAGTACGGAAAGCTGGACAAGCGGTTCGACCGCAGCTATCAGGCACTGTACTCTTATAAGCTGACCTTCCGCTTTACCACAGACGCCGGAGGGCTTGCCTATTTGGACGGGAAAAGCTTTCAGGTGGAGAATGTGGATTTTGTGCGGGAGTATTTCCCGGATCATCAGGGATAAAAACAAACTGTCATTCTGAGCCGCTTTTAGCGCAGCGAGTCGAAGAAGCTTCGCACGCCGTTTCTGCCCAGCAGTGGGCAAATGCGTAGATTCTTCGACTTCGGGCTGCGCCCTCCGCTCAGAATGACAAATCTTTTACATACGCTCAAAAATCTCGCTATGACAGCTTTTTTTATTTCCCGCAGAGGGACTTCTGATAGGCAATGCGGCTTTCGCCGTTGCGGATCCGGATGATGCCGCAGCGGGTAAAGCCGTTTTTTGCAAGGCATCGCTGCATGGGGAGATTGTCCTCGTGGGTGTCGATTTTCAGATTGGGACATTGGGACAGCGCGTAGTCAAAGCAGAAGCCTGCCACACCCTTGCCCTGAGCCGCTACGGCGATATGGTGAATCACACCGTAGGGACGGTCGTTGAGCCATTGTCCATGCCAGATTTTTTCGTAGGTAGGGTCGTTCCCCAGACGGAAGTAAAATACAGCGGCGATATCCGCTTCATCGGTGCAGACATACAAATCACCGTGGAGAATGTTTTCTTCCAAAAGGGAAGCAGAAGGATGGGCTTCGCCCCATTGATTCGGATTGCCGCTTTGACGCATAAATTCCCGGGCGGCTTCATAAATTCCGGCAATTCGGGGTAAATCGGCAGCTTGTGCCTTGCGTATTTGAAGCATTTTACACCTCCGGCAGCACCTGCATGATGCAGCCGCCGCCCACTACCACATCTTCCTGATACAGCACCACGGCCTGACCGGGAGTGATGGCCCGCTGGGGCAAATCAAATACCACCCGTGCATACCCGTCCGGTTCAGGATAAACTGTGGCGGGCTGCTCGGACATTCGTGAGCGGATCTTCGCGGTTACCCGCAAAGGCTCAGTGAGTGCGGGGAAGGGGAACCAGTTCCAGTCAGCAGCCAGAAGTCCACGGTGGAACAGCGCGTCATTCGGGCCAACGGTGACGGTATTGGCTGCCATGTCCTTGGCGCATACATACACCGGCGAACCCATGGCTAAGCCAAGTCCCTTGCGCTGGCCGCAGGTGTAGCCCACAGCCCCCCGGTGCTGGCCTACAGTGTTTCCGTTCAAATCTAAGAAGCACCCGCAGGGATACTGTTTTCCGGTGTAACGCTCCAAAAAGCTGCGGTAGTCACCCTCCGGCACGAAGCAGATGTCCTGACTGTCCCGCTTGCGGGCATTTTGAAAGCCCTGCTCTTCGGCGATTTGGCGCACCTGTGTCTTGGTCAGTCCCCCCAGCGGGAACAGGGTGTGGGCAAGCTGCTGCTGTGTGAGCATACACAGAAAATAGCTTTGATCCTTGGCACTGTCTGATGCCTTGCACAGCAGATACCGCCCGGTGTCCGGGTCTTGGCGGATCTGGGCATAGTGTCCGGTGACCAGAAGCTCACAGCCCATTGCCAGTGCTTGCTCCAAAAGAAACCCGAACTTCATATAGCGATTGCAATCGATACAGGGACTGGGGGTAAAGCCAGCCTCATAGCTGCGGACGAATTTATCCATGACGCAGTTTTGAAAGGGGGTGGAGGCGTCGATCAGGTGGAAGTCCATTCCCAAACGAGTGGCGGCGGCGTGCGCATCCTGCGCATCCTGATTGCTGCCGCAGGCACTGTCGCTGCCGGTATACAGACGCAATGTGCTTCCGATGCAGTTTAGGCCCTGCTCCTTGGCAAGGTATGCTGCTACGGTACTGTCTACGCCGCCGCTCATGGCGACAAGCGCATTTCGCTCACCCATACTGCTTCCTCCTGACTGTTTTTCAATATTTTATCACAGCGCGCGTTCCTTGACAATAGGTTTGCGGCGGAATCGGGGTGGAAGTTTCCAAAAGAATACCCAGAATATTACTGCATAAACAGAAATTGGCTGACAAAATACAGACGATAACGGTCTGTCCGCTGTGGAAAAGGGTTGCAATAGGGCGAAACCTTTGCTATAATGATAGAAGTGAATTTATGCGATAAGGAGCGGCAGCCTATGAAGAAAAGAATTCTCAGCATTTGTCTGGTGATAGCCCTGCTTTTTGGCATCTTAGTGTTGCCGCAGGACACCCGTGCAGCATCCAGCATGACCACCAGCGACCAATTGGTAGACCTGATCAAGGCGTTTGAGGGCTTTTCCGCTGTTCCGTATTTGGATTCCGACGGAAAATACACCATTGGCTACGGCACACGCTGCCCGGATGAATTGGTAGCGCAGTATCAGGAAACACCCATGACCACGGAGCAGGCGGAGGCGGAGCTGCGGGCGGTGCTGATTACCTATGAAACAACGGTAAATCAGTTTATTGATAAGCACGGTCTGAACTATGGACAGCAGCAGTTCGATGCCCTTGTTTCGCTGGTCTATAATGTGGGTGGAAGCTGGCTGTCCAAGGGCAATACCTTGGTCAACGCGCTTACAGGCGGTGCAACCGGAAATGAGCTGATTTACGCGTTCAGTATCTACTCCATGTCCGGCGGCGTTCGCAGCGTTGGTCATGTTCGCCGGAGATTGGCAGAGGCCGCGATCTTCTTAGAGGGCAGCTACAGCCGTACCGCGCCGGATAAATACTGCTATGTGCTTTATGACGCACAGGGTGGAAAAATCAGCGCAATGGGCGGTACATACAATGTGCAGGGCTATGACGGTAATCTTACCGCAGAGCTGCTTGCCACAGCGACCCGCAGCGGCTATACCTTCAAGGGCTGGTTTACCGAGAAAACAGGCGGCAAACAGGTGACCGTTCTGGATATGACTACCAAGGGGGCGACCCTGTACGCCCGGTGGGAGTCGGAAACGGTGGAAGATCCTACCAATCCCACCACGCCTTCGGATCCAAGTGTGCCGACGGACCCCTCCGTTCCGGAGGATACCACCGCGCCCACTGTGCCGTCGGGTGAACCGATCACGCCGGTGAAGGTGAGCGTGACCGTCAGCGCGCTGAATATCCGCAAGGGCCCGGGAGCAAGCTACCAAAGCATTGGTATGGCGTCCAAGGGCGATACCTATACGGTTACCGCAATTTATCAGGGCAGCGACTATTTGTGGGGAAAAATCGACGCGGGCTGGATCGCGCTGGAAAACACGGATTACGGCTCTGAGCCGGACGTACCGCCGGTGACGGATCCTACCGTCCCGCCGGTGACGGATCCTACCACAGAACCCACTACGAAGCCGGTCACACCCCCGACCACAGCACCGACCGCGCCGCCAACTACCGCGCCTACGACCCCCACCGTGCCGGAAGAGCCGATTCCTGAGGGAGAGCCCATTACGCCGGTGCAGGTAAAGGTTACGGTCAGCGCGCTGCATATCCGCAAAGGTCCGGGAGAGGACTATGCCAGCCTTGGCTTTGCGTCCTCGAATGAAAAGTATACCGTCACAGCGATTTATCAGGGAGAGAATTATCTGTGGGGCAAGACGGAAAGCGGATGGATCGCGCTGGAAAATACGGATTACAGTCAAGCGACCCAGTCCCCTGAGCAGCCCACCGAGCCGGACGGGGGGAATCAGAGTGAGATTCCGGAAGACCCTGAAATGCCGCCGGAGGGCATGGCTCTTTATGCCACCGTGGTCAACACCGGCAGCTTAAATGTACGGCATGAACCGGCAGGCACGGTGATTTCTACCCTGCATTTGGGCGACCGGGTGCAGATTCTGGAGCAGAAATACGCCTCCGGCGGAGGACTGTGGGGACGGTTTGAAAATGGCTGGATCAGTTTGGGCGGCTACGTCACGCTGGAAACTGTGCCTGTGGAGGAAGAACAGGTCACTCCGCCTGTGGAGGAGCTTCCTCCGGAGGATGCGGTGATTGAGACACCGGAGGAAACGGTAAAGGTATATGCCAGCGTGGTTCATACCGGATCTGTGCCGGTTTATTCCCAGCCCAAGGGTGAAAGCTGTGGCAGCTTAGCCCCCGGTGACCGGGTGGAGCTTTCTGCCATGACGACCGTTGATGGTGTACAATGGGCCAAATGTGCACAAGGCTGGATTCGTGTTCGGGCTTATGTGAAGCTGGAGACTGTGTCGGTAGAGCCGGAGCAGGCGGAGCCTGACCGTCCGGTGCTGGAGCAGACCGGACTGGCCATCACGGTGACCGCAACCGCTATAGAGGAAAGCGGCGCGTCCTTGCTGGATGCTCCCGGCGGTGCGGCTGTTGCGGTGCTGGATAATGAAACCGAGGCGGTGCTTACCCAGTATCAACTGCATGACGGTGTGCTTTGGGGCTTCTGCGCGGAGGGCTGGCTGCGGCTGGACGAACAGGTGCAGCTTGCCACAGCTCCCGGCGGCGAGGATTCCCCGGTAAGCTATCAGACGGTCACCATTCAGGCCGCGCGCCTGAACCTTCGCAGTGAAGCCGGCAACAACGCCACGGTAGTTTGCAGACTTACCCAAGGAATGACCTTGGAGGTTGAACAAATGCAGCCTGTGGACGGCACAATCTGGGCACTGACAGATTTGGGCTGGCTCAATATGGATTATGTGACCCGTATTCGATAAGGAATAACTGTCATTTTGGGGGCTGACCTCAAAATGACAGTTTTCTTATGCCTTGCAATCAGGCGAAATATCTGATAAAATGTCGCTATACGTCTATTGGGAGAATATTATGGACAAAAATTCCTTACGGCAACAGATGCGGGAACGGAAGCGAGCCATGACGGCAGATCAAATAGAAGCTGCCAGTCTCCGCTTGGGAGAGCTGCTTCGGAATCATCCGCTGTATATCCACGCGAATACAGTATATGGCTATCTGCCCTTCAATCAGGAGGTACGGACTGCACCGATATTGCGGCAGGCTCTGACAGACGGGAAACGGATCGCTGTGCCGAAAATTTTCGGAGATCATATGCAGTTCCTTTATTTGGAGGATTTGAGCACAGTGGAAAAGGGTTATGCCGGGATCCCGGAGCCAATTGGAAATGAGCCCATTGCGCAAGACCGGCAAGCGTTGGTGCTGGTTCCCGGACTGGCCTTTGACAGCCGGGGCTACCGTGTGGGTTACGGAAAGGGCTTTTATGACCGATTCCTTGCTCAAGAGCCGGAGCATCCCACTATTGGACTGTGCTTTGGCTTTCAAATGGTGAAAAGCCTGGATAATGAAGAATTCGATGTGCCTGTGGATGTAGTTCTGTGGGCGTGACAGGGAGGGGATTTTATGGAGTGGGCAGCTATCATTATTGTTGCCGCGGCCACCTTCGGGCTGTGCTTTTTGGTGGATAAGGGCTTTCATAAGGTGTTTCGCAGCAAAGAACAACACGCCTCCGGTCTTTCTGTGCGGCTGAATAAACGCTATGCCACCATTGGGATCGTGTTATTTTTCCTTGGGGTTTGCGCGATTTTTGCGGGAATGAAGGATTATTTGGCACTGGTCTATGGCGGGATTATCGTTGTGGGGCTTGGAATCTGTTTGGTGGTTTACTACATGAGCTTCGGTGTGTTTTACAACGAGGACGGATTTGTGCTTACCACCTTTGGCAAACGGAGCGTGACCTACCGCTACAACCAAATTCAAGGGCAGCTTCTTTACAATGCTTCCGGCAATCTTTTGATCGAGCTGCATATGAAGGACGGCCGAAGTGTGAATTTGCAGGCAAGCATGGTGGGTGTATATCCGTTTATGGATACTGCCTTTGCGGGCTGGTGCGCCCAGACCGGGCGCCGCCCGGAGGATTGCGATTTCCATGACCCGGATAACAGCCTTTGGTTCCCGCAAATGGAGGGTTAATATGCACATACCGCAAACGGCTACCGCGGAGCTGGAGCTGGTGACCTTTCAGCAGGCATTGGAGGCTGCCAACACGCCAAGCGGGGAGTATGATATTGAAAAATGGCTGTACGCGCCTAATTTTTATTCGGAATACCGATACATTTTGGGAACGCGAGGGGACAGACCCTTGATCTGCATCGGCATCAATCCATCCACCGCCCGTCCGGATGCTTTGGACAACACGCTGAAATCCGTGGAAAGGATTGCCTTGGGAAACGGATTTGACAGCTTCATCATGTTCAACGTGTATGCCCAGCGAGCCACCAGACCTGACGACATGGAGCGGCAGTGCAATCTGCTCTTGCACAGGGAAAATATGGAAGCATTTCGCTATGTGCTGTCTCTTTCCCAAAAGCCGGTGGTATGGGCGGCATGGGGCGCAATCATCGAAAAGCGGGGATATTTGCCGGAATGTGTCCGGGAGATGGTGTCGATCGGGCAGGAGTTGAATGCCCAATGGTGCTGCGCCGGAGCGGTGAGCAAGAAGGGGCATCCCCATCATCCGCTGTACCTGCGGAAGGATGAGCCGCTGAGGCCCTTTGACATGGAGCAATATCTTCGGCTTTTGGAGGGGAGATAATGGGACAGGAGCAATGTGATAGCTGCTGGTACTTTGACTATGATGAGGAATTTGATGAGTACTATTGCATGATGGATCTGGATGAAGATGAGGTATACCGCATTTTCGCCAGCCGTCAGAGCCGTTGCCCCTACTACCGGCAGGGCGATGACTACACTTTGGCAAGGAGGCAATAAATATGAAACGAGCCTTGAGCGCGCTTTTGGTACTGGCGGTGCTGTTGAGCGGCTGTGCGACTCAGCAGCAAGAACCCTCTGAGCCAACCGAATCCACCGCGCAGCAGACCGAAACCACTGCCCCTACCGTTCCTCAGGAGGACACTGAGCAGGCAGAGGACGCGCTGCAGACCTACTCACTGGAGGGGACGGGCTATTATGCCCTTGCGGTAATGGGGGACGGAATACTGCTGTTTTCCGGGGAGGAAGAAACCACGCTGACCTATATCAAGGGAAATGAGAAACCGATTACCGCGTCACTTCCGGAGATTTTTCTGTTTCCCTCTGCGGCTTACTGCAATGTTTCCGAACAGGGCGTGGGCTACTACGATTCTGCCGCCAATGAGCTGGTGTTTTTAGACACCTCCCTGACGCAGACCCGCCGGGTCGCGATGCCGCAGGATATGGCTTGCAAGCCTGTGCTGTCGGAGGATTGGAAATATGCCTATTATTTTGATCAAGCCTACCTTAGATGTATGGAGCTGGATACCGGCATTTGCCGACTGCTGTCCGATACCTGGGGTGGCGTTCCGCAGGTGATTGGAACCCACTTCGGTGGAACGGTGATACAATGCTGTGTATTCCAGGATGGCAGCACGCAGGAGATGCTAATCGATACCCAGACCGGACAGCCCCTGTATCAGGACGAGGAAATGTGGATTTTAAATACCGCTGAGAATTGGTATTTTTCTGAGGTGCACCAAAGCTGGGGGACGGAATATGTGTTCGGTGAAAAAGATGGCCAACAGCGCAGTCTGATTCCTGCTGATGCGCCAGCCTTTTTGCAGGTTCTGCCTGAAGAAAGGGCGGTTGCGTTGTGCGAATATTCCGAAACCGGATTCCGTGTAGAGCTGTACGATCTGGAAACAGGCATGAGAAACAGCAGCCTGACCATGGAGGGGCTTTTCTACAGCGGTATGGCTGCGGATATGCTGAATGAACGCATCTGGATTTTGGCGGAGGATATACAAACCGGCGCGCAGGCACTGTATAGCTGGGATCCGGCGCAGGATCCCACGGAGGACACCGCAGATTATACCGATGTATACCATACCGCTGAAGTGCCGGATACAGAAGGGCTGACCCGTGTTGCTGCGGAGGCACAGAAGCTGGGGGATAAATACTCGGTAAAGGTGCTGGTATATCAGCAGGCTGCCGAGCGTATCCCCGCCAACTATATCCTTGAGGCAGAGCACGCGGTAGCGGCCTACGATTATTACCTGACTGCTTTGGATCAAGTGTTGTCTGTCTATCCGGAGAATTTCCTGAAAAAGCTGGGAAAAAGCTCCGGAAACAGCCGCTTGACTGTCTGCCTTGTAAAGACAGCGTGGTACAACGGCAATATGGGTGAGCAGGCTCAGACGGATGGCGTTCAGTTTTGGGACGATGGCAATGCCTATCTGACGCTGGTGATGAATGACAGCCTGCAGGCGACGGTTTACCGTGAGCTGTATTACGCCATAGATACGTATATCCTTACCCAGACACAGGCTTTCGATTTTTGGGATCAGCTTAACCCGGAGGGCTTCCAATACGCCAATGGCGATCAGCAAGGGGAGTTTGCTGAGGATCATCCCTATTTCCAGGAGGAAACACGGGCTTTTATCGACGAAAATGCCATGCGCTACGCCAAAGAAGATCGGGCGATAATCATGGAATACGCCATGCAGCCGGGGAATGAGGAGTTTTTTACTTCTGACATCATGCAGGAAAAACTCCGTGCGGTCTGCGCGGGAATTCGGGAGACGTTCGGTCTGACGAGAGAGCCAACGGTTTTCCTTTGGGAGCAATATTTGAATACACCGATGATTTAAGGACGCAAAACAAGCCTGCCGTACGGGCAATGTCGTAGGTTTAGAAAACCGTGTCATTCCGACCGAGCACAGCGAGCGGAGCTATCCGTTCCCCAAAGGGGAATTGCGGATCGCCAGCTATGCGCGAAGAATCCGTAAGCGGCTGCGCCGCAACGGCTTCTAAGACGCCGCTTCGCTCCTCGCAATGACAGTCTAAGCTTAATGACATTGACCGTGTGGCAGGCTTGTTCAATTATTAGCCCTTGAGCTTGCGCTGATCCTCCTCACGCTGGCGGCAGACCTCTGCCCAATCGGGGATGCTGCCGACCAGCTCTGCCAGCTCGGCGAGCCGTGCGGGGACATCAATACCCTGCGGACAGATTTGGGCGCATTTTCCGCAGGCAATACAGGCGGAGGGCTTCTTCTCCGCAGGGAGCGTATGCACCGGAATGGCGGACACGATGGAGGGGGCATAACGCAACTCACTGCATATGGAAAGCAGCATGGGGATATCCAGCCCCATAGGGCAGCCGTCACAGCAGTAGCGGCAGGCTGTGCAGGGGATGGAGGTTTTCATTTCCTCCGCCAGCTCCAGCAGCAGAGTATGCTCCTGAGGGGTGAGAGAATCTGGTTCCGCAAAGGTGTGCAGATTGTCCTCCATTTGCGCCATGTTGGACATTCCGCTGAGGATCACGGTCACATTGGGGAGCATTTGCAGGAAGCGGAAGCCCCAGGAAGGGATAGAGGCATTGGGACGCAGCTTTCGCAATGTGTCCTCCTGCTCGGGAGCAAGCTTTGCCAGCTTGCCGCCCCGAACAGGCTCCATGACCCACACCGGGATGTTCCATTGGGTAAGCAGCTCATATTTTTCGCCGGCATTTTGCAGCGTCCAGTCAAGGTAATTAAGCTGGATCTGGCAAAACTCCATATCTTTGCCGTACAGCTCCAGAAACTGACGGATCAGCTCCAGCCGTCCATGGGTGGAAAAGCCTAAGTGACGGATGCGCCCCAGCCGCTTTTGCTCAAGAAAATAGTCCATAATGCCCCATTGGGGATCTAAGTACACCGGCAGAGAGGATTCGTTTATGTTGTGCAGCAGGTAGAAGTCAAAATATTCCACGCCGCATTTTTTAAGCTGATCCTCAAACACGGCCTTGGGGTCATAGGAGCTGCTGATCTGATGACCGGGGTATTTGTCCGCCAAATACCATTGTTCTCTGGGATAGCGGTGTAAAGACCGGGAAATGGCGATCTCAGACATTCCACCGTGGTAGGGATACGCGGTATCAAAATAATTGATGCCGTTGGACATGGCCATATCCACCATTTCGTCAAGCTGTGTTTGGTCGATCGACCCGTCCGGCAACAGGGGCAGCCGCATGGTGCCGAAGCCGAGATTGGACAGGGAAAGCTCCTGAAACTGCTTGAATATCATATAGTTTCCTACTTTCTGGAGTATTTGTCGCACAGTGCGTTGATTTGGTCGATAAAACGGCCCAGCTCCTTATTGGACAGTCCGCGGCATTGGTCGATAACCTGCTGCAGCCGCTTTCCGGCGGACACCAGCTTCTCAAATAGGGTATTGGCACGACGCCTGCCGTCAGAGAGCTTGGTGACCTTCACTACAGTGCCCTGTTGGATGCACTGGTCTTGAATCAGGTCGAAGCCGTCTCCGCTGTAAGGGGCGGTGGCGGGGTGCCCCAAGGTGTTTCGGATGTGCTCGGCAAAGCTGTCGCATACGGAATCATCGCCGTGGTTGACAAATACCCGCCGGGGCGGCTGGGTCATGTGCCTGAGCCATTGCGTAAGCATATCCCGGTCTGCATGACCGCTGATGCCGGCTAAGCTGACGATTTGAGCATTGACAGAGATCTCTTCACCGAAAAGCTTGACGGTGGCAGCACCGTCCAGCAGCTTTCTTCCTACAGTGCCGGGGGATTGGTAGCCGACGAACAGCACAGTGCTGTCGCTGCGCCACAGATTGTGCTTGAGATGGTGGCGGATCCGTCCTGCCTCGCACATTCCGGAGGCGGACAAGATCACCTTAGGCTGGCGGTCGAAATTGATGAGCTTGGATTGGTCTGAGGTGACAGAGAGCTGTAGTCCGGGAAATACGATGGGGTTGATTCCCTGTGCCAAAAGCTCCAGAGTTTCGCTGTCGTAGTAGTCGGTCAGACCGGATGCGTAGATGTTGGTTGCCTCTACCGCCAGCGGACTGTCCACATATACCGGGAAATGATTGTATTCGGGGAGCATATTTTGCTCCTTGATTTGCCGAAGCAGGTAAAGCAGCTCCTGAGTCCGTCCGATGGCAAAGGAGGGGATCACCACATTTCCGCCCCGCCGGAAGGTGTCGCGCAATATGGAGCAAAGCTGCCGGATGTAGTCCGGACGGGGGCCATGGATGCGGTCGCCGTAGGTGGATTCTATCACCACGTAGTCTGCGTTGGGGGCAGGCTGCGGGTCACAAATCAGGGGACGGGAAAGGTTGCCCAAATCTCCGGAAAACAGCACGGTGCGGGTTTCTCCGTCTTCTGTCGCAGTCACAAGGATGCTGGATGATCCAAGGAGATGTCCGGCATCGGAAAAACACGCTGTTACGCCCGGGAAAAGCTCAACAGTCTGATCATATGGGTGGGGATGAAACAGGGGCAGGGTCTTTTCCGCGTCCTGAAGGGTGTACAGAGGAACGTATTCGGGCAAACCTGCCCGCTTTGCCTTGCGGTTTCGCCACTGGGCTTCAAACTCCTGAATATGGGCAGAGTCCCGAAGCATGATGGCGCACAGACGCTGGGTGGCTTCGGTAGCATGGATCGGCCCTTTATAGCCCTGTGCCACCATGGCAGGCAATTTTCCGGAGTGGTCGATGTGGGCGTGGGTCAATAGGATGGCATCGATCTGGTTGGGGGAGATAGGAAGCTCGCAGTTTTCGTAAATATCCTCGCCCTGCTCCATGCCGCAGTCGATCAGGATGTTTTTGCCGCAGACCTCCAGCAGGGTGCAAGAGCCGGTGACCTCATGGGCAGCACCTAAAAATGTTAGCTTCATAGAATCCCATCCTTTCGGTAAAGTATCGCAAGAGCTGCCGGCGGCAGAAGCGGCAGCCACAAAACCAAATTCTCTTAAATAAACATGATATAATTATTTTATCAGCAACAGGATGCTTTTTCAACTGCTGATACCAAAATTTACATTTACGTAAAAACAGAAATTCTTAAAAAGGGGTTCCATAAATCGATGGGCTGTGGTATAATTAGCGGGTATAATCGGGCGAAGGATCGAGCTGAGGTGAGGTGTGCTTATGGATCTGACTAAGATTAGCGTAGTGCTGCCGTCTTTGGATCCGGATGAGAAGCTTTTGACTACAGTGGATGAGCTGATTGACCACGGGTTTTCGGATATCATTCTGATCAATGACGGTAGTAAGCCGGAAAATATACATTATTTTCAAACCCTTGCCAGCCGGACTGAGGTGCAGCTTTTGGAGCATCCGGTGAACCGGGGGAAAGGCGCGGCACTGAAAACCGCCTTTGGGTGGTTTTTAGAAAACCGAAAGGATTTCGCCGGCGTTATCACTGTGGACGGGGACGGTCAGCATCACCCGGAGGATACGGTGGCTTGCGCCATGGAGATGCTGCGCACCCGGCAGGTTATTTTGGGATGCAGGGATTTTTCGCTGCCTCAGGTTCCGGCCCGCAGCCGCATGGGTAACCGCATTACCTGCGGCGTGTTCAAGGTACTGTGCGGCATGACCGTTTCCGATACCCAAACCGGACTGCGCGCCATCCCTACGGAGGCGGTGGAGCAGTTTTGTCAGGTGAAGGGGGATCGGTTTGAATACGAAACCAATATGCTCCTTGCCATGAAAGAGCGGGGAATTCCCTACGGTGAGGTGAAGATCCGCACGGTCTATATCGAGGAGAATAAAAGCTCCCACTTTCGGGCGGTTCGGGATTCCGTGCGCATTTACAGGCTGATATTGGCGCATTTTTTTCGGTATATCCTATCCAGTGCCATAAGTGCTGTGGCGGATGTGGGGCTGTACAGTCTGCTTTGCTGGCTTTTGAAGGGAGCAGCGGAGTGGATGCTGCTGGTGCTTCCCTTTGTAGGGGCGCGACTGGTATCCTCGTTACTTAATTTCTTTATCAATAAAAAGCTGGTGTTCCGCAGCGGTGTATCTACCGGGAAGTCCATGCTTAGGTATTATATGCTGGCATTGCCGGTGCTGCTGCTGCAGCTTGGGCTGACAGACGGCGTGTATCTTTTGCTGCACATCGGGGCAGAGCGGGTGCTGCTGCGGACGGTGATTTATGTTGCGGTGATGGCCTGCCTGTATCTTGCCAGCTTCATCATCCAGCAGCGGTGGGTATTTGCCCGGCGGGCTGAAAAAAAGGACGGATAATATGGATAATCAAATGACAAACCAAGCATCGGCTGTGCCGAACCGCAGACAGGCTCGGAGAAAAAGCCGCAAGCGGGTGGTAATGACCATTGTGGGACGCACCCTGCTGATGCTGCTTACGGTGATCGTGCTGCTGGTGGTGGGTCTGAGCACGATTTTGCAGCTTATTTTCAACGGCCCGTCTGAGGCGGCTTGCCGGGTGCTGACCAACTCTCTGCATGAGGCCAGTGCCACAAAATGGATTCCGGCACTGTTTTTGGGAGAGGAAAAGACCAACGAGATCCTTTACGGCGTTCCGGAAGATCTGGTAGAGCTGGAAGGCACTACCGATCCTGATAAGGTACAAATCGATATGGACGCGCTGGTCAACCCCGACGATGACGAATGGAAGGACTATCCGGACGGAATCCGAATCGAGGAGGTCAGCGGCGATACCTTCAATGCCTATGTGATGCTGATACGGGATCCTTCAAAGGTGTATATGGCCACCTCTACGGAGAATTTCTCCACCAGCATCCCCGGGACACGGATTACCGATGAAATCGAAAGCGAGGGCGCGATCGCGGCGATCAATGCCGGCGCGTTCTTTGACAACGGCACTTCCAGCCCTGAGGTGGGCTCTGTGCCCGAGGGTCTGGTGGTTGCCGGAGGTAAGGTAGTGTGGAATTCCGGTGCTGCTCCTGAGGAAGGCTTCGTGGGCTTTAATCAGGACAATGTGCTGGTGGTTGCTCAAACCATGACAGCAGCGGAGGCTACGGAGCTGGGCATTCGGGACGGCTGCTGCTTCGGCCCGGTGCTGATCATGAACGGAGAGATCAACGAAAAGGAATATAACGCCAATTCCGGCTACAATCCCCGGACTGCCATCGGTCAGCGTGCCGACGGCGCGGTGATTTTCGTATGTATTGACGGTCGGCAGACCAGCTCTTTGGGCGGCACATATGCGGATCTGATTGATATTATGATAGAATATGGGGCGGTCAATGCCTGCAATTTGGACGGCGGATCGTCTACCGTTATGCTCTACCGGGACACCTATGGCCGCTACGGCGATGCCGGGCAGGTGCAGATGATTAACAATTATTCTCTGCTTCAGGCGAAGCCGAGAAGGATGCCCACCTTCTTTATGGTGCGGCCCGCAGATGAGGGATGAGTATGTATCAAGGAAAATATGAATCCAATGAGGTTGCGGCTCCTGTCCGCCGTCGCCGCAGACGGAAGCGGATCACGCTGGGGACGATATGCTTTTACGGTGTGTGGGCGGCTTTGATTGTGGCGTTTGTGATTGGCATTTCTATTGCCAAGAATGCGTTGCGGGATTGGTTGGTGGATTATGAAGCCTCTCAACCGGACAATCAGTCGCAGAAAATCTTTCAGGAGCATTTCGCGCAGCCGGATTGGGCGGAGCTTTATGCAATGGCAGGTATGGAGGATACCGCCGTTGAAGGGGCGCAAGCCTATGCTGACTATATGGATAATACGGTAGGGGACTGTGAAATTACCATGGTGGAGACCTCTGCCGGGCTGTCCGGCGGTAAGAAATATGTGATTCGTGCCTTGCTGGGAGCAGAGGAGGAGCGGTATTTTAATTTTGCCACCTTTACTCTGAAGGATCAAAAAGCGGAGGACGCGCTAATCTCCGATTGGCAGATCGATGAGGTGGAGCTTTTCGCATGGGATGAAGAAACCGGGAAGACGGTTTCCTTCCGCCGTGAGCTTAGCTACCGTTTTCTGGTCAGCCCGGACAGCACTGTTACCGTCAATGGCGTAGCCTTAGGCGAGGAGTATATCTACCGCTCGGTAGCTACTCTGGCGGAGTCCTATTTGCCGGAGAACATCCATGGCTACCGCTTGGTGGAGCTTCGGGTGGACGGACTCCTTGCGGAGCCGGAAATCAAAGCTACCAATAGCAGCGGCGAACCAATGGAGCTGCTGCTGGACGCGCAGACCGGTACTTATACGGAGCTGATAGACCTGCCTGAGGCCACTGAGCAGGAGATGGATACTGTGCTGTCAGCGGCACAGACCTACTGCAAGTATATGATCGGCGCAGTGGGTGCGTGGGATTTGCGGGAATATTTTGACCATACCACCCCAATCTATACCACCATTACCACCAACACCACATGGATGCAGGGCTATAGCGGATATGCCTTCGGTGAAGCAGAAATCTCTGATTTCTATCGCTACTGCGATACGTTGTATTCTGCCAAGGTGACACTTGATCTGAATGTGACCCGGAATGACGGCACAATAAAGGTTTATGAGCTGGGGACCCATTTCTTCCTTGAAATGCAGGAGGATGCATGGAAGGTCATTGAAATGACCAATGTGGATGTTCAGGAGCAGACCGAGCTTGTCCGGGTGGAGTACGTATATGACGACACGGTGCTTTCGTCTTCGATGGTGGACAGTGACAGCAGGAAGCTGACACCTCCGGCGATTCCTGAGGTGGAGGGGCATCAATTCCTCGGCTGGTATGTTGAGGCCGGAAAGCTGGAAACCGATGAGGATGGAACGATTACCCTGCCGGCGGACTTCACGCTTGCTCCAATGACCGTTTACGCCTTGTTTGAGGAGGCCTGATATGGATTTGTTCAGTTTTTTGGCGGAGCATTTTGATTTGCCGATTTTAGACTGGATTGCCGCGCATTTGTGGTGTCCGTTCTTGGACGCGGTAATGCCGGTCATCACCCTTCTGGGGGATGCGGGTATCTTTTGGATCGCCATTGCGGTAATACTGCTATTTTTTCCAAAAACACGGCGTGTTGGACTGGGAATGGGTGCGGCGCTGATTATAGGTCTTTTGGTTTGCAATCTGACGCTTAAGCCCCTGACCGCCCGGATACGTCCTTATGATTATCAGCTCCAGCATTTTGGCGTGACCGTCAAGCTGCTGATTGAGGCACAGCATGATTTCTCGTTCCCCTCAGGGCATACCATTGCGTCCTTTGAGGCGGCGACTGTACTGCTGATCCACAGCAAAAAAGCAGGAATTCCTGCTGTGGTGTTGGCGTGTCTGATCGCGTTTTCCCGGCTGTATCTGTATGTGCATTATCCCACGGATGTGTTGGTTTCCGTGGTGCTGGGTATCGCCTTTGGTTTCCTTGGAAACTGGCTGGTGGGAAAATGCTACGCGGCATATGAAAGACGCACCTGTGCAAGCTGAGTTAGTGTAATATAATAAAACATGGGGTCAGGCTGAAGTCTGACCCCATGCGTATTTTTTAATAATTACAACAGTTTGGCAACTACGTACCACAGCACCAGCACCACGACCAGCAGCGGCAAATATGCCGCCAATGCCGCGGAGGCAATATAGACCGATGTGATGGACAGATAATTCATCAGGCATACCAGCCCTGTAAGGATACCTGTGGTAAGGATGGCGCGACTGAGCTGCTTACCCACCACATTGGCGAAGAAGAAGGTGTACAGCACGCCCAATAGGGGATTGATGAAACCCAATGCCCCGCCTACCAGCAGCTTCAACGCACCCAAAAGCAACGCAGCTACCAGTATGATCAGCAGCACCGTGGGGGCGATTTGTGCCAATCCGTCCGGCACCAGGAAGCCCAGCACCAAGGCGACAATGTATTGCAGGCAAATTGCCAGCACAACTGAGAGGATGCGGAACAAGAACCAGCCAATCAGCTTTTTCCCTTGCGGCAACCAGCTATCCAGCAGATTTACCAAAAACGCCAGTATCACCATATCCAGCAGCACCGGACAGAGTTGGGTGAAATCCATGCTCAGCAGGTTGACAATCCGAAGATAGTCGCCTTCAATGGTAACATAGGGCAGGGGGGACAGAAGCTGCTTAAGCTGTATGCCGGTGGAGTAGACCACCACATTCACCACATAAATGCACAAGATGGCAATGGCGGCGGATACAGCATGGTTAAGTGCGGAACGCTTACCAAACAGCAGTCTGCCAATCAGCGCAATCACGAGAACTCCCACGACTAAAATGCCTGCAAATTGCACGTAATGAGCAGCATTGAAGCCTTCCGGGGTGATGGAACGAATGAAGCTAAAGATTTTTTCCACAATGTCCTCCTTTGCGGTAGAAAATCAGCCGCCGATGTCGGCGGCTGATTTATGTGAGAATGGGAACTGATTACTTCAGCTCGGCGGTAGCACCGGCTTCCTTCAGCTCGGCGACCAGCTTCTCGGCATCTTCCTTGGAGATGGCTTCCTTCAGGGTCTTGGGGCAGTTGTCCACCAGATCCTTGGCGTCCTTCAGGCCCAGGCCGGTAGCGGCACGGACGACCTTGATGACGTTCAGCT